>DATGSX010000149.1:0-33970 GCA_035302145.1 Flavobacteriaceae bacterium
GTTATACGAGCGCATATCGCCAAGCAAGCGAACAAAACAGCGTTCGTTAAACTTAACAAACTCTTTGGCAATTTCCATCTTGTCTCGTTCTGGCCGACTATCTAAATGATCTCTAATGTACTCATCGCCTGGAATGCCGGAGATGTGCTCTTCTATTAAAGTGTTTTTATGTACTAAGAAGTTAATGTGGTTGGGCGAAAGAATATCCTCTAATTCTAAACCGTAGATTCGTGAGGCATCGGCTTTTTTTATGTAAAGAAAAAGGTAATTGTCGTTTAGAATATTTCGAACTTTAATTCGAAAAGGTTTGGAGTTCCCAAAAGTGCAAAAGTCTATACTATCAATGTTTAAATAGGGTAAAAGAGCATTAGATCCATCGGAGTGCAAAATGGAATACACTTTTTTTAAATTTCGATTTATCTCTTGCATCTCTAACTCAGAATAATACACGCTTACCCATAAAGTGTCGTTCCCGTTTTTATCATAAATAGAAACCGAACCCTGAAAACGCAACAAATCATCGTAATAAATCGGGGTTTTTATAATCCTTCCCTGCTGTTTAAGATAGTTAAACAAGGGTTTGGAAATAGGATAGGCAGGTTTCTTTTTAGAAATGAGTTTGTTGGATTCGTCCATAAGCTAAACTTCGTAAATATGGGTTGACATAATCGCTTGTGATTCAGACTTGAAGTTACAGAAAAAAAATGATTTTTATAGACATAATCTTTAGAAATTCAATATCTAAAACTTCGTTGGGTGTTCTTTTGAGGAGATTTTAAAGCCGTCTTTAAACACCCTAATCATACTTAAATGTGAAAATAGAGCATCTCTAATAAGCACTAACTACCTAGAGTGTTATTTAAAAACAAAAGCATACGGGATTCGTCTATTCCTTTAGAAACTTCTTAAGTCAACAGAATAAACAATAAGAACAATCTACTTCTAAGGTAATAAGACTGAGTGTTTTAATTCTAGTGACTAAACATGCTTTATATCAAATTTAGATAAATGCATAAAATTAAGGTGATAGTTGCGATTATTTAAAATTAGTTTGTTTTGATATTATAAAATACAGAGGTTGTTTGGTTATATAAATTTTAATATATACCGTTAAATATAATAAGTTCTTATTATGGAAGAAGTACTCATAAAACACTCGTAAATAGCTGTAAACACTATCACTTGTAGTCTAACTTGCTTGTAATTAAGTTAATAGGTTGTTTTTGAGAGTAATGTTCTTCTAGATTGTATATCTGTTGGGTTTAAGGTGTTTTTCAAGGGAGTTGTATAGGTTTTTGATTTTACTCTAAAAAATAGGTGTAGAATGTATTTATATGATAGTTTTTTGGATAATTAATATATAATGTTTAGTTTTATGAGAACATTTAGAGTCTTAGCGCTTTGTTTGCAAAAAATGTTAAGGTTTGTTTTAGCATACAAATAGTTAAAACTCAATAATTAACCAAAATTTTATATAGTATGAGAAAATTTACTCATTTGCTGATTGCGCTACTCCTAACCATGGTTGGGTATGCACAAGGAAGCGAAACGTTTGAAAACGCACAGCTGCCAGGGACTTACTCCGATGGAAGCTTTGTAGGCGATTCAGGTTTAACATTTACCTATGGTCATTCTAGAAATGAAGGGGACTACCCTATAACAGACGAAGGAGTCATGTTACGTAGAGCATCTGATAGTTATTTAGAATGGACTGTTCCTAACGGGGTCGGGGATTTAAATTTCCAGTACAGAAAGGCATTCACTAATGCTGCTCCTCGTCAATTAGAGGTGATTGTTAATGATATACAATTTGCCGTGACAGATGTGTTTGGAGACGGAAGTGGCGAACAGACAGATGTTTATACGTTCTCAGAATCGATAGATTTAAATGGGCAGGTAAAAATAAAAATTAAAAATGTTGGAAGCGCCAGTACAAACAAACAAGCTGTAATTGACAATGTTTCTTGGACCGCTATGGGGAATGACCCTACTTTAGCTATTACCAGTCCAACAGTTGGTGCTGAATTATCACCATTAGAAACACCTACTATAGAGTTTAACGTTGCCAATTTTGATATATCCACCAATGCAACCGCAGGTGATGGCGATGGATATATTCAGTACCAAGTAGATCAAGATGCTTTTGTAGACTACTTTAGCACCGATCCTATTGTTTTAAATAATTTACCTGCTGGTTCGCACGATGTAACCTTACAATTAGTAGATAATAATGGCGATGCACTAAGCCCTGGAGTAAATAGTACTGTTAATTTTACAGTAAATGAAATTACTGATGTAAACAACATTGGAGCTTTACGTACTAGTGATTTAGACGCGTACTACACTTTAACCGAAGAGGTGATTTTAACTTACCAGCAGAACTTCCGTGGACAAAAGTATATTCAAGATGCCACTGGAGCAATTTTAATAGATGACAATGATGGAGTCCTTACTAAAGCGTATAACCAATACGATGGAATCACTGAAATTAGCGGTAGGTTGCAAGAGCACAATGGAATAAAACAGTTTGTTCCAATAGTAGATGCTGACGTTGCAACATCTTCTAATAACGCTATAAATATTGTTGTACTAAGCATCAACGATTATATGGCCAATCCAGGAGCATATGAATCACAGGTTATTACATTCGAGAATGTTACCTTTTTAGATGCCGATGGTACAGAAACATTTGACACTGGTGAAAATTATGATATAACTGATGGAGTTGATACATCTATTATGCGAACCAATTTCTTCGATGCAGATTATATAGGGTCGATTATTCCGGGAGGAATACAACCAGCAATCTCTGGAATTGCTTCACACTTTCAAGGAAATGGTCAAATCTTTCCACGTGACATGAACGATTTAACTGGGGCGGCTCCTTCTTTATGTGAAGCTGTTACCAATATCAATGTGACAAATATAGATGAAACTACTGCAACCATAGGCTGGGATGCTGCTACTAGCGCATCTGATGGCTATATAATCGATGTTTTTGAAGAAGGTGCAAATCCTAATGTAGATACTCCTATTTTCAGTGATACTGTTGGCGCGGGTGTTACTACAGTCCAAGCAACTGGATTGACCCCAGGAACCGATTTCGATGTGTATGTAACTTCAGACTGTGGAGGTGGTGATACCGCTACTAGCACCGCAGTTACATTTACTACAGATAGCACATCGAGTGCCATTGTTGATCGTGAGGCCGATAATACAACTGGTTTAATTTCTACAAAAGGAAATGATAATACAGGAGTATATGCTGCTGATTACTTTGAGCTTACTGCTTCTGTAGATTTAGGAGACATTAGATTTTATGGTTTTCCATCAGAAGGCCCAGATTTTTTACCGACTCTTACTGGATTTAATGTGGTTATTTTTGAGCATAGTGGGACAACCCCTGACGGTGATCCAGAAACCACTGGTTCAGGATTTATCGAATTGACCGATATAGCTTCTGCTGACTTTGATTATGTAGATGGTGTTTTTACGATAAATGCCACGCAGGCTAATGGAGGCCAAACAGTAACTTTACCTGCAGGTGAGTATTGGATATCAGCATATCCAAGTGTTTCTACAGCACCAACTGGAGATGGAAGATGGAACTGGTTAGGATCTCTAGCAACACCTACATATGAATCTGTTTTAATCGATCCATCCGATTTGTTTGGAGCAGGAGCAACTTCATGGACCTCTATAGCAACTTTGATAGCAGAGCCTTTCCCAAGTCTTGCGTGGACAATGACCGAGGATGGTGATGTTTTACCTCCAGTAACTTGTGAGGTAACAATATCCAGTACTGTTGAACCGATTACTAAAGTTGTGTTTGCTGGGATTGATAATTCTTCTAGTGCTTCATCTACCGATCCTGTAGAGGATTTTACCCATATAGAAGGAGAAGTAGAGCAAGGAGAGTCATATACTATAGAGTTAGAAGGGTATACAGGAGGTAATTTCGATAGTTATTTTACGGTATGGATTGATTGGAATCAAGATGGTGTTTGGGACTCGAGTCCATCAAGTGAGGAAATGTATGAAATAGGATTTATAACAAATTCCACAGGAATCGATGGTATTCAAGCTACGGGAACAATCAATGTGCCCCAAAATGCAACGCTTGGTAGCGCAACTATGCGTATAATTAAAAACTATAATACTTCACCAACAGACCCTTGTGGAACATATGGCTGGGGACAAGCAGAGGATTACACTATAGTAGTGATTGAACCTACTCCTCTATGTGAAGCGGTTACCAATATCAATGTGACAAGTATAAGTGAAACAACCGCAATCATTGGTTGGGGTGCTGCTACTGGCGCATCTGATGGCTATATAATTGATGTGTTTGAAGAAGGTGCAAATCCTAATGTAGATACTCCTATTTTCAATGACACTGTTGCCGCTGGTGTTACTACAGTCCAAGCAACCGGATTGACCCCGGGAACCGATTACGATGTGTATGTAACTTCAGACTGTGGAGGTGGCGATACCGCTACTAGCACGGCAGTTACATTTACTACGGAAGCATTAGATTGTGATGCCGTAACTGGTATAAGTGTAACCGCTATTACTCAGACTACTGCTACTGTTAGCTGGACTGCTTCTGCTACAGCAACCGATGGTTATGAGGTAAACGTGTACCAAGCAGGTACTACGACAAATGCTGTTTTTACAGATACGCTTGCAGCTGGTGTTACTTCTGCATCTATAACTGGTCTCTCAGTAAATACAGCCTATGACGTGTATGTTACTTCTGATTGTGGTAACGGAAAGATTGCTACTACTTCAGCCTATGCATTCACTACCGAGTCTTGTGACACTGTTACGAACATAAACGTAACGCCTATTACGCAAACTACAGCTACGGTTACTTGGACTGCATCTGCTACAGCAAGCGATGGTTATGAAGTAAACGTATATGACGCTGGCACGACCAATCTTGTGATTATAGAGACTGCTACAGCCACCGAGACTTCAGTTGACTTAACAGGCTTAGATATAGCTACATCCTATGATGTGGTTGTAACCTCTGATTGTGGTGAAGTTACTATGGATTCAGATGCGTTCACATTTACTACTGAGTCTTGTGACGCAGTAACTAACATAGATGTAACGTCAATCACGCAAACTACTGCTACAGTTACTTGGATTGCATCTGCTACAGCTAGCGATGGCTACGAAGTAAATGTATACGAGGCTGGTACTACCACTCTTGTAACAACGGAGACTGCTACAGCTACAGAAACTTCTGTAGATTTAACAGGATTAGAAGCAGATACCTCGTACGATGTGGTGGTAACTTCTGATTGTGGTGAAGTTACTATGGATTCAGATGCGTTCACATTTACTACCGAGTCTTGTGACGCTGTAACCGATATAGACGTAACGGCTATCACGCAGACTACCGCTACAGTTACTTGGGCTGCATCTGCTACAGCTAGCGATGGTTACGAAGTAAATGTATACGAGGCTGGTACTACCGATCTTGTAACAACGGAGACTGCTACAGCTACTGAAACTTCTGTAGACTTAACAGGATTAGAAGCAGATACCTCGTACGATGTGGTGGTAACTTCTGATTGTGGTGAAGTTACTATGGACTCAGATGCGTTCACATTCACTACAGAAGCAATTGTTTGTGATGCCGTAACCGATGTAGAAGTAACGGATGTTACTGCTGAAACCGCAACTGTTAGCTGGACCGCTTCAGCTACTGCAGTCGATGGTTATACTGTAGATGTTTATGAAGCCGATGCAGATGTAAGTACTGATACACCAGTCTTCACCGAAACTGTAACTGCTGATGTCACTACAGTTGAGATAACAGGATTGACTCATCTAACAGAATACGATGTATATGTAACTTCTAATTGTGGCGAAGGTGAAACCGCTACTTCTGATGCGGTTACGTTTACAACGGAGGATATTGCTAGTATAGGCGACTTTGACTTTGGAAGCTTAGAGGTATTCCCTAACCCAGTAAGCACCGATTTATATTTAAGTGCTACGAAGGTTATCGAAGAAGTTCAAGTGTACAATGTCTTAGGACAACTAGTAATGACACAGAAGTTTAACGATGTAGAGATTACTTTAGATGTGAGTAGTCTATCAACTGCTACCTACCTACTTAAAGTGAAGGTAGATGGAGTTGTAGGTACAGTTCGTTTTGTGAAAAAATAACGGCGTACCGATAATTAAATGAATTAGAAGAGGGTAGTCTAAAGAGATTGCCCTCTTCTCATTTTATAACAATAACCTAAAGTTATTTTCAATCAGTTTTCTAGAAGTGGCTGTAGTAGTTTAATGATTTATATGGGCTTATACTTTAATGAAGTAATTACATATTGCTCGTTAAAGGAAATAAAAAACTCCATAATTACTATTGCCTATAGATATAATTATTATATTTGCATGATTTTATGCCTTGTATAGAACAAGGATGGTATATTATTAAATTAAATGAATACGCTATGTACGCAATTGTAGAGATAGCAGGGCAGCAATTTAAAGTTGCGCAAGACCAAAAGGTATACGTTCACCGATTAGCTTCAGAAGAAGGATCTTCTGTTACTTTTGACAAAGTATTGCTAGTAGATAATGGTGGAGAAGTAACCGTTGGCGCCCCGGCTATAGACGGAGCTCAAGTTGGAGCTAAAGTCTTAGAGCACCTAAAAGGTGACAAAGTAATAGTTTTCAAAAAGAAACGTAGAAAAGGCTACCGTGTGAAAAAAGGTCACAGACAAGCTCTAACGGAAATTCTTATTGAGGACATCACTTTAGGAGGAAAGAAAACTAAAGCTAAGAAGGAAGCACCTAAAACTGCAACTTCAAAGGCGAAAAAAGATGATTTAAAGAAGATTGAAGGTCTTGGCCCAAAAGCTTCTGAAGCTCTTGTGAATGCTGGAGTAGATACATTCGCTAAATTGGCAAAGAAAACAGCCGAAGAGATTAAAGAAATCCTAACAGAAGAGAGCTCTACATTAGCGCACTTGGTTACTACCACATGGCCTAAGCAAGCAGAATTAGCTGCTGCAGGTAAGTGGGAGGAGCTAAAAGCTTGGCAAGATGAGCTGGATGGCGGAGTTGAATAAACATTAAACAAAGAATTTAAAACTATAAATTATGGCACATAAAAAAGGTGTAGGTAGTTCTAAAAACGGTAGAGATTCCCATGCGAAAAGATTGGGAGTTAAAGTGTTTGGTGGACAGGCAGTTAGAGCCGGTAACATTATCGTTAGACAAAGAGGAACAGCACACAATCCTGGAGAGAATGTGTACGCTTCTAAAGATCACACGCTGCATGCTAAAGTAGACGGCGTAGTAAGATTCGTTAAAAAAGCAAACAATAAATCTTATGTTTCAGTAGAACCATTCACTGAGGCTTAAGCGTTAATTGTTGTTTAAATTTAAAAAAAACTTCTCACAATTGTGGGAAGTTTTTTTTATCCTATGAATTAAAAAGTTAAATTGTGTTCATAATAACACAAAAAACAACAATATGAGAAAGTTAGTCATGAGTGTAGCTTTGGCGGCAGCTATTTTATCTACAAGCTGCTTAGGATCGTTCCATGCCGTTACTAGTTTAAAGCATTGGAATGAGTCGGTATCAGACAATAAGTTTGTGAACAACGTGTTGTTCTGGGCGATGAATATTGTTCCAGTCTATGGATTATTCGTTTTTGGTGATGCGGTGGTTTTTAACCTTATCGAGTTCTGGACAGGATCCAATCCACTTGCAATGAACGAAGGCGATATGGAAATCCAAACTATCGAACACGAAGGAAACTTAATTGAGATGAGAGCCATGAAAAATAAAATGCAAATGGCGGTAATCGAAGGTCCTAAAAAAGGCGAAGCTCTAGAGCTAAACTACAACGTAGAGGAGCAGGCTTGGTATGCAGTTAAAGGCGGTGAAAATATTAAATTAAGCTCTTTCGAAGATGGAAAGTACTTAGTTTATCTTCCGAATCAAACTGTGGAAATAGATCAGTTAACTTCGCAAGAAGAAGGAGTGTTTATGCTGAACCAGGCTATGTTCCATAATGGAAAAACCATGATGGCTGTCAAATAAACAAATACTACAGGTCCTTAATAAAATAAAACCTTCATACAACATAGTATGGAGGTTTTTCTATTTGTGCCAAAAGGGAAGGTGCATTAGAGATATTGGTTTATAAGTTGTTGAAATCTTATAAAGGCGAAAAATTAAAAATTAGGGTTGTCTATTCTGTTTTTATAAAAGGTAAAAAAACAAGGCTCAGATTTAAAAACCTGAGCCTTATAGTATATTTCAATTTTGTTTACTCTTAATAGCGATAGTGATCCGACTTATACGGTCCTTCCACTTTTACGCCAATATATTTAGCTTGTTCTTCAGATAACTCGGTTAACTCCACTCCAATTTTCTCTAAGTGTAGCATAGCTACTTTCTCATCTAAGTGTTTTGGAAGCATGTAAACTTCGTTTTCGTACTTCTCAGGGTAATTCCATAGCTCAATTTGCGCAAGGGTCTGGTTGGTGAAAGAATTACTCATCACAAAACTAGGATGGCCAGTAGCACAGCCTAAGTTTACCAATCTACCTTCTGCTAATAAGATAATGTCATTACCATCTATCGTGTACTTATCAACTTGTGGCTTAATCTCAACTTTGGTGTTTCCATAATTGTCATTTAACCAGGCTACATCGATTTCATTGTCGAAATGTCCAATGTTACACACAACAGTTTTGTCTTTCATTGCTTCGAAATGCTCGCCGCGTACGATGTCTTTATTACCTGTGGTAGTAATAACAATGTCAGCTGTCTCTATTACAGTTTCTAAACGCTTTACTTCAAAACCATCCATTGCAGCTTGTAAAGCACAAATTGGGTCGATTTCGGTCACTGTTACGATAGATCCTGCTCCTCTAAACGAAGCTGCAGTTCCTTTACCAACATCTCCGTATCCACAAACTACTACGCGTTTACCTGCAAGCATTAAATCTGTGGCACGACGAATAGCATCCACAGCACTTTCTTTACAACCATACTTATTGTCGAATTTCGACTTGGTAACACTGTCGTTTACATTTATAGCTGGCATAGGTAAAGTACCGTTCTTTACACGCTCATAAAGTCTAAGTACTCCAGTAGTCGTTTCTTCGGATATTCCATTGATTCCCTCGGTAAGCTCAGGATATTTATCCAGCACCATATTGGTCAAATCTCCACCGTCATCTAAAATAAGATTTAAAGGTTTGCGATCTTCTCCAAAGAATAGGGTTTGCTCAATACACCAATCAAACTCTTCCTCGGTCATGCCTTTCCAAGCGTAAACAGGAATTCCAGCTGCTGCAATAGCTGCTGCTGCATGGTCTTGTGTAGAGAATATGTTACAAGAACTCCAAGTTACTTCCGCACCAAGGGCAACAAGTGTTTCAATAAGAACCGCGGTTTGTATGGTCATGTGTAAACAACCAGCAATTCTTGCTCCTTTTAGTGGTTGTTCATCTTTGTATTCTTCACGTAATGCCATCAATCCTGGCATCTCCGCTTCAGCTAACTCGATTTCTCTTCTCCCCCAATCCGCCAAGGAAATGTCTTTTACTTTATAAGCAACGTAAGGTGATGTTTTCGTAGACATATTAGTATATTTGAATAGATTAATTATTTCTTTGTGTTACGAGTTTTTATTCAAAACTCAGTGCAAAAATAGGTATAATTTAATAGACTATATGGCGATTTATAAAACTATAACAATTGGGCAAAATAGTAAACTACTCCTATGGAAGATTGAAGAAAGTCTAGAACAGCTTTATAATGGTCTTGAACTTACTCCAGAATCTGTTGAAAGGCTAAACAATATGAAAAGCCTTGTCCACAAGAAAGGGTATTTGGCTGTTCGTCAATTACTAAAAGAATTTGGGTATACCGATTCAGATTTGAATTACAAGAGCTCAGGACGACCTTTGTTGATTAATGGAAAGCACATTACCATTTCCCACTCACATAATTTTGCAGCTGTCTTAGTTGGTGATAAAGCTTTTGGAGTGGATATAGAGAAGCAAAGAGAGAAGATTATAAGAATTGCAAACAAGTTTACGCCCATTAGCGAATACCGAACCTTAGCAAATGACGATGCTATAATTAGAAAACTTACCTTAGTTTGGGCAGCAAAAGAATCTGTTTATAAATCATTCTCTACCCATGGTGTGAGCTTTTTAAACCATATAGATGTACATGACTTCGATTTAGATAGTCCAAGAACACAAGCTACATTGGAGTTTAAAGGTAAAGTACAGGAATATGAAGTGTTTTTCTTAGAATTCGAAGATTTTGCCTGTTCCTATGTCTATCCTAAACTACCTGCTTCCTCTTAAAAAACTTCTGTAGATTTGTTTAATTTTTTGGAATTGGGGTTCGAAATTTATTCGAACTGCTAATCGAAATACAACTATGTAATGAGTGAAGTTTTTCAGTTTTTGTTTTCTCAATATAGCGACTATGCTACAATAGATATTGCACTTGAAATAATCGCTGTTGTTTTTGGATTCTTATCGGTATGGTACTCCAAAGAAAACAATATTTTGGTTTTCCCAACTGGGATGGTCAGCACCGCTATTTTTGTTTATTTACTGTTTAAATGGACATTGTTGGGCGACATGTTAATCAACGGCTACTACTTTAGTATGAGTATCTATGGATGGTATGTATGGACTCGTACAACTGATGATGGCACAACCCCAGAATCGCCAATAAGCAAAACGACCAAAAAAGAACATCTGATATCGATATTTCTATTTATAGGTGCCATATTATTTGTGTATTTAGTCTATTGGTGGTTTGATAAATTGGATAGTGACACAGCTTATGTGGATATGGTTACCACAGGGATATTTTTTGTAGGCATGTGGTTAATGGCAAAAAGAAAAATAGAGAATTGGCTGTATTGGATTATAGGAGATTTTATATCCATTCCTTTATACTTCTATAAAGGATTTACTTTTACAAGTTTTCAATACCTTATATTTACTTTTATTGCGTACAAAGGATACTTAGCATGGAAAAAGAGCTTGAACAAAGAGATAGCAGTATAATGAGAGTGGTACTTTACGGTCCAGAATCTACTGGTAAAACAACTTTAGCAAAGCAATTGGCCGCTCATTATAATACCAATTGGGTTCCAGAGTATATGCGAACGTATTTAGAAAATAAAACTTTGGTTCCAGGGGAGGAAATCGTGGCGTATGATGAATTAGAAACTATAGCGAAAGGCCAAATAAGTTCGGAAAACACTTCAATAAAGACAGCAAATAAACTTCTATTTTGCGATACTAATTTATTAGAACTTCAAGTTTACGCCGAACATTACTTTGGAAAATGTCCGCGGACTCTTGCTACTTACGCAAGAAAAAACAAGTACGAATTATACATCCTTACCTATATAGATGTTCCTTGGCAGGCAGATGAAATGCGAGATAGACCGGAAAATAGAGAGGAAATGTTTGCATTGTTTGAGCAGAAATTAATCGACTACAATCTCCCATACATTACGATAAAAGGCAATGAAAGTGAGCGCCTAAAACAGGCCATTTCTTACATCGATAATCATCTTTAGTAAACTTAACTCTTACACTAAGAGCTTAAGGCAAAATATTTGTTTTAAAGTTCTATCGTAATAATCGTGTGTTTTTTGGGTAATTAAATGAATGGGTATGTGTAAAAAAGATACAATACACATATTGGTATACAGGCTCTAGTTTGGTGTGAAAATATTGGCATTGATAGTAATAGGTTGATATGTAGCGGTTTATAGTGGGTTTTGAATATGGCTTTTAAATTTTCAAAACTATGGAACAAAATTTTCTATATATCGGATAAATATTTAAACAGTATAGTAGATTCTGTTATATAATAAAAGGGGGAGTATATTAAAGACATAGCTTAAATAAGCTAAGTTTTTTAACTCCAAAGTGAGCGTCTTGATGGCGCTCACTTTTTTATTTTTTATAGGTAAAGGCTTCTGTTGGATAATTTGTACTTTTACAGTCAAGCTTAGCTATGGAAAATAAAATATTAATAATAGAAGACGATCTGGCATTTGGGAAAATGCTTCAGCTTTTCTTAGAGCGTAAGAAATTCAAGGTATCCTTGGCTACCTCAGGAAAACAGGCAAGGGGATTTTTAAAAAACACCCATTTTGATTTACTTATTACCGATTTAAAACTTCCAGATGATTCGGGTATGGAGATACTCAATATAGCTCGGAAGCATACACCACCCACACCAACTATTCTTATGACTAGCTACGCTGATATTACTACAGCTGTGGAAGCTATTAAACGAGGAGCAGCAGATTACATTTCCAAACCCTTCCGACCAGAGGAGTTACTTATGGTAATGCAACAAGCTATAGATAAACCGGAAGCGAAAGAATCTGCGGAAGTGACTTCTGATACTGCACAGAGCTCTAAATCGCCTAGCGAAACCAAAGAATATGATAATGAAGCTGAGGTCGTAATAGGTAATAGCGAAGCTTCTGTTGAATTTAATAGACATTTGAAGCTAGTAGCACCTACCAACATGTGTGTGCTTATAGAAGGCGAAAGCGGAACAGGAAAAGAGGTGGCGGCACAAGCAATTCATAATAATAGCAAACGAAGGAATGGCCCATTTATAGCGGTAGATTGTGGTGCAATTCCCGAAGAGATTGCAGCTAGTGAGTTTTTTGGACATATTAAGGGGAGTTTTACTGGGGCGATAAATGACAAAAAAGGGCATTTTGAAGCTGCAAATGGTGGAACTCTTTTTCTTGATGAGGTTGGTAATTTATCCTATCAAAATCAAATGCAATTGCTACGTGCTCTTCAAGAGCGAAAGATAAAACCTGTAGGTGGCAATAAGGAAATACAAGTAGATGTTCGAATTGTATCTGCTACCAACGAAGATTTGTTGCAAGCAGTGGAAGATGGGCGTTTTAGAGAGGATTTATACCATAGGCTTAATGAGTTTTCTATAAACATCCCTCCTTTACGAGAGCGAAAAGATGACTTGGTATTGTTTACCGATTTCTTCTTGCAAGAAGCTAATAAATCTTTGAACAAAGAAGTGTTGGGGCTCAGTGCCGAAGCACAGCAAGTTTTTTTTAATTACTCTTGGCCTGGTAATCTTAGGGAGTTAAGAAATATAATAAGAAGAGCGGTGTTGTTAACTACCAACTCATTTATTCCTCTAGAAGTTCTTCCAAAAGAAGTGCGACACGAAATACCAAAAAGAAGTTCCAACGAAGTGTTATTGTCCAAAGAAGAACATGAGAAACAATCTATTATTCAAGCTTTAGAAAAAACAAACAATAACAAGTCAGAAGCAGCTAGA
The DNA here is from genome assembly GCA_035302145.1 of Flavobacteriaceae bacterium. Classification (GTDB taxonomy): domain Bacteria; phylum Bacteroidota; class Bacteroidia; order Flavobacteriales; family Flavobacteriaceae; genus JAJYTI01. Next base: position 13,358 of record DATGSX010000149.1, read on the forward strand.
CTACTAAATATAGCAAGGAAAACCTTATATAATAAACTAAAGCAATACGGGTTGGACGATTATTGATTCTGTTGCATAGCCTGAAACAAACGAGCAAACTCCACTTCTAATTGCTTATATTTTTTTAATAAAACTTCAGTAGAAAACTTATTCACTAGTGGAGAATCTAAATCGTAGAGAATGGGTAGTATTTGTTTAGCCTCTATTTGTTTAGCCATGGTTTTCATTTTATGAGCAACATGTTCAATTTGGCTATAGTCCGAAGAGTTTATCGCTATTTTTAATTGTTTCATATTACTCACGGTTTCTTTTTTAAATACCTCTAATATTTCTTTTATAGAATCTTTAGAGTCTAAAAAAATCTCTAGCTGGTGTAAAGAGTAAAGTTGTGAGTTTCCCTCTTCTGTTTCGGTTGGTAAGATAGTAATGTCATCCTTTACTTTCCATTGTGGAAAATAGCTTTGAAGTGTTTCCACTAATATATTTAAAGTGAAAGGCTTTTTTAACACTGCAGCAAATCCTTGGTTTGTATAGTGCTTTGTAGGTAACTCAGTATTGCCTGTCATAGCAATAATGGGTTGCAGGTTATAATCCAACTCTCCTTTTTCTTGAAGGTTTTCTAGCACTTTAAAGCCGTCTATTTCTGGCATTTGTATATCGGTAAGTACAAAATCATAATCTAAGGACTGGCCCTCTATATCCTTGTAGCTAGTATAAACAACCGCTTCGATGTTTATACTAGCAAGCAATTCTTTTAGAACGGTCAACATGCTCGAGTCATCATCAAAAATCAATGCTTTTTCCGGATACTTTATATCTTGAGTTTCTTTTATACCCAATTGCTTTTGTTGTGATAAACCTCGCTTTAATGGAATTTCACAAAGAATACTTGTCCCTTTTCCTTGGGTGCTTTCAAGTTTTAAACTTCCGCCTAATAAGTGAATGAGTTTTTTAGTGATGGTAAGTCCTAAACCTGAACCAGAAAACTGCGAATGAATCGTTGTTCCAGATTGGATGAACTCGTCGAAAATACTATCTATTTTATCTTCTGAAATTCCAATACCAGTATCGATTACAGCTATTTGCAACCAATCTAGATCCTTTTCCTCTTTAATAAGAGTAACCTCGACCTTAACCTCCCCACGCTCCGTAAACTTAAACGCATTGCTAATCAGATTGTTCAATATCTGTTGTATACGTATAGGATCACTTATATACCATTTATCAACAATTTCTGGTGGAATGCTAACATTTAGTTCTATATCCTTGTTAGCATATATAGTGTGATTCGATTCTGCTATATTGTTTATTAAGTCACTTAAACAAAATTGAGCTTCGGTAAGAGTTAGCGAACCAGCATCTAGTCGAGAATAGTCCAAAAGGTCTTCTACGAGTTTATTGGCATAATTGGCGCTCGAGTTTAATTGATTAACATAATAGGATTGTTGCTTAGTCAGTTCGGATTTTTCTAATAATTGCGAGAATCCTAGGAGACTGTGTAAAGGGGTTTTTAAATCGTGACTTACTGTGTTTAATAGTTGTTCACGGCTTTTAACCAAAGAATCGGAATATTGCTTTGCGGTTTGCAAATTCTTTTTGAACTCTTCGGCTTTAAAGTAATCGGTTACGGTAAGATAAATGAAAAAGAGAATGAGAATAAGTCCGATAACACCTGAAACTTTAAGTGTTTGTAGAGTTTTTTGATAAGTTTCCTCTCTTTTTAGTTCACTTTCTAATCGGAGCTTGGTTGCTTCGGCATCGAAAGCTGCGATTAATTTTCTTAATTGACTAGATAGATTTAGATCTGTGTTGATTAGTTCATTTTCTTTCTGCTCAAGTTGTTTTCTAGCTCTTGAATTTGCTCTCTTGGTTTCTGCTACGATGTAGCGCGTGGCTTCTAGGGTAGATTCTACTATGTCGGTAGCTATTTTTTCGTCTGTGTCTATTGTGGCATTTAAAAAATTGATATAGGCCATGTACGAAGCACGCTCCTCTTGGCTTAATCGTGAAGGATCTTTAACAAAGTTATCCAAAGTAATTTTCCCCATTGAGTTTTCTAGTTTTTTGAACTCTTCTAGAATATCATCTAGGGAGGTGTCTTGGCTATAAGTGGTTTTTAAAAATCGAAGTTGTTCTATAGTATCGTCTTTTCCTTTTATAAGAGTTTTTACACTATCTAATTGGATTTGCTGCTGCTCATTTTGTGTAAGTTGTTTTAACTGATCGATTTGTTTATATAAAGAGTCTATTTTTTCCTTATATAGATCGTGGTCCGAATCGGCGGACGTTAGTAAGGTGATTCGCGAATAACTATCAACCTCATATACATAATTGATTAAGGAACCAGCATCTACAAATCGCACTTGATTCTCTTGGTCACTAGACCTAGTTAACGTTCTAAACTCCATAAATAGAACATAGGCAACAGCCACAGCAAGAATGCTGATAACGATGTAGCTTATAATTATTTTAAATGGAAAATTATAACGCGAATTCTTCATAGCATAAAACTATAAAACTACACAATAGCAAACGAAAACAGTTAACCACTAGGTATTTTTACGAAGATTATAACATATACAATGAAATAGTAAAAATAAGCTTCATTCAAAAGTAGTGTAGATGTACAACGATAGTCGATTGAATTTTGTGCCGTAGATAAATTGTGGTATATTTGCAGCCATTCTCAATAAAGGGGTGCTTATCGGAAGATCCGATGGCTGAGATGATACCCAATGAACCTGAGCAGATAATGCTGCTAAGGGAAATGAAAAAGTTGCGATAAATTTCGCGGTTTTTGGTATAATATGCAACCCTTTAGATACTAGATGTCTGAAGGTTTTTTTATGCATATTATTGGCTAATTATAAATAATTAAAAACTATTAGAATAATAGCCCCTTTTTATTCGTATTAAAATCTTTTTACGAATGAAAAACAAATTTTTATTTTATCTGCTATTCTTCGCAGCTACTGCAATCTTTGCACAGAACTACAACGTATCGGGACTAGTTTCCGATGAAAGTGGTGAGCCACTTCTCGGGGTTCATGTAGGGGTGCTAAACCAAAATTATGGTGCAGTAACCGATAACGAAGGATCTTACTTGCTAACCTTACCAAAAGGAAGTTATCAATTGGAGTTTAGCACTTTAGGCTACAAAACAATAACCCAGCAAATAGAAGTAAACAAAAACCTTCAGTTGAACGTAGTTATGTCTACTGGCGCTCAAACCTTAGAAGAGGTTTTGGTTCGTGGTGTACGTGTAGATGCCGATTCACCCATAACCCATAGCAATATGGATGATGAGGATTTGGCCAAGCGAAACCTAGGCCAGGATTTGCCTATTATGATGAACTTCCTGCCATCTGTAGTTACAACTACCGATGCAGGTGCCGGAGTAGGGTATACAGGAATACGTGTAAGAGGAACCGACGCTACTCGTATCAATGTTACCTTAAATGGAATTCCGTATAACGATGCGGAAAGTCAAGGAACGTTTTGGGTGAATATGCCCGACTTCACTTCTTCGGTAGAAGGATTGCAATTACAACGAGGCGTAGGAACATCAACGAATGGTTCAGGGGCATTTGGAGCGAGTATCAACTTACAAACCGATGCTATATCTACAGATCCATATGCTTCCATAGCCAATTCTTTTGGTTCGTTTAACACTTGGAAGCATACGGCGAAGTTTAGTACCGGACTGATAGATGATCGCTTTGAGATGGCTGGTAGATTGTCTAAAATAAAATCTGATGGCTATATCGATCGTGCATTTTCCGATTTAAAATCCTACTATTTACACGGAGCGTACTTAACCGACAATACGCTTATAAAAGCAATATTGTTTGGAGGTGACCAGCAAACTTATCAAGCATGGAACGGAATAGATGCAGAAACATTGAAAAACGATCGAACTTTTAATAGTGCAGGAATGTATTTCGATGCGAACGGCAATATGAAGTTCTATGAAGATGAAACGGATAATTACAAACAAGATCATTATCAGTTGCATTGGAATCAGCGAATAAATCATAGTTGGAGTACCAACGTTTCTTTAAATTATACTAGAGGTCTAGGTTATTTTGAGCAATATAGGGATGACGATAAGTTTTCAACCTATGGCATGACACCGTATGAAGTAAACGGTGAGTTAATAGATAGAACAGATTTAATAAGACGTCGTTGGTTAGATAACGATTACTATGTAGTGAGTTCGAATGTGGAGTATAAAGACACCGATTGGCTAATTACAGCAGGTGGGTTTTATAGTTATTATACAGGAGATCATTTTGGAGAAGTAATCTGGGCAGAACATCCAGCTGGCAAATCGAAAGGTGACCGCTATTACTTTAGCGATGCAAGTAAAACCGAGTGGACTGTTTTTGCAAAAGCAAATTACAGTATAAATGAAAAGTGGAAAGCCTTTGCCGATTTACAAGGGAGGTTTATAAATTACCAGACCCATGGAATGAGCTCTAGTTTGTTTGAGTTGGATATAGATAAGGATTTTTCTTTCTTCAATCCAAAAGCAGGAATATCTTACCAGATGTCAAAAGCAAATCAGCTTTATTTCTCTTACGCTAAAGCTCATCGCGAGCCAAATAGACAAGACTTTGAGGAAGGTATAGAAGATGCTGAGTCACTGGATGACTGGGAGTTGGGTTGGCGCTACAATGGTAAAAAGTTTAGTCTAAGCTCAAATTTATACTATATGTTCTATAAAAATCAATTGGTCTTAACGGGTGATTTAGATGATGTAGGAAGACCAGTACGAATGAGTAGTGGTAAAAGTTACAGAGCAGGATTAGAATTGGATGCTGCATATCAGTTCTCACCAAAATTTACATGGATGGCGAATGCTACTTTTAGTACGAACAAGAATAAAGATTTCGTAACAGAGTGGGATGGAGAGCTCGTAGATTTTGGCGATACTAACCTGTCTTTCTCACCATCGATAGTGGCTAGTAACATGTTCTTGTACGAACCTATAATTAATTTCAATATAGGTTTCTTGTCTAAATATGTAGGCGAGCAGTATATGGGGAATATGGATACTGCAGTTTCTAAACTAGATGCTTATTTCGTTCACGACTTACAGCTTAGTTATAAATGGGAGCCAAAATCCTTTGCCAAGAGCATTACATTTAGTGGATTGGTAAACAACCTATTTAATAAAAAGTATGAGTCTAATGGGTATTACTATACCTTCGAAGATGATTACACCAATCCAGGTCAGATAAGCACTGTGGAAGGAGCAGGATATTACCCACAAGCTGGAACAAATTTCTTAGTGGGAATAAATATTTTGTTTTAATTGATGCACTAATTTCAAGTTTATTAAAAAACCTTGCCATAATGGATGGCAAGGTTTTTTTAATTATAGATACGAATACTATTTCCTTCCCGCTTAGCTCTATATTGTAGCATTGGGTATTTTTCTTTTGACACTGAATGCTGTCCGGTTATTAAGTCATATGAGTTATCATCGTCCGGACATGGACAGCTAGCTACAGCCCCCTCCACAGTCATGGTAGAACAATCATTTGGATGATGATTAGGGTCACTAAGCTCGTGGGCGATATATAAATCGGTATTTACACAATATATTACTATGCCTTTTATTCCTTGATGGTAAATAGTTGCATGGTTTCCTGGATATTTAAGCAGATTATATTGCGGTAAATTTAGGTTTAATTGCAGATTTACAGTCGTTGGAATAAGATAAGGATTGTTGTAATTCTTGGAGTCGTCACTGCTACATGAGATAGTTAGTAGTAACAATAGTAGAATAGTTAGATGACGCATAAAATGGTTTTTATATAAGATAAAGCAAAAATAATGATTAGAACTAAATATTTACTATATTTGGTATTCTTATGTCCCAAAACAATTGTGGGATTTTTTGTTTTTTATATACTGAAGCTCTTGCTGTTAGCGTTATTATCTAATAAGTAAAGTGACTTCTCAACCTTTATTTCCTGAACTTATTTTATTTACTGTAAAAGGTTTTTTCAGAAAACCTTTTCGTATTCATTTATAAGGTCTGAAAGGAAAAACAAGATTAAAAAGCAAAATAGGAGAGATAAAATAATTTATGTAGAATAAAATCGATGTTATGAGTAAAGTATCGTATTACAGCGAAGAGGGCTTAAAAAAGTTGAGGGAAGAACTTAACTACCTCAAAGATGTAGAGCGTCCAAAAGCCTCACAGGCCATTGGTGAAGCACGTGAAAAAGGAGATTTGAGTGAGAATGTGGAGTATGACGCTGCAAAAGAAGCACAAGCCTTACTAGAGCTGCGTATTTCTAAAATGGAGGAAACCTTAGCAAATGCACGTCTATTAGACGCGTCTCAGCTAGATACTTCCAAAGTATTGATACATTCCAATGTAGTGATTGAAAACCTAGGTAATGGGAAAGAAATGACCTACAAACTAGTAGCACAAAGCGAAGCGAATTTGCGGAATGGAAAGATATCTGTTGACTCTCCAATAGGGAAGGGTTTATTAGGAAAAGAAGTTGGCGATGTAGCCGAAATTCAAGTTCCTAGTGGAATTGTAAAGTTTAAAGTGAAAAAGATTTATAGAGAATAGTTATGGCAAGTGTTTTTTCAAAAATAATTTCAGGAGAATTGCCATCCTATAAAGTGGCAGAAACAGAAGAGTTTTTAGCATTCCTAGATATACAACCTAATACAAAAGGACATACGCTTTGTATTCCTAAAGTTGAGGTGGACAAAATATTCGATTTGGATGAGGAAACTTATATGGGATTGATGGCATTTTCTAGAAAAGTAGCTTTAGCTATAGAAAAAACTATTCCATGCAAGCGTGTTGGAATGGCAGTAGTAGGCTTAGAAGTACCACATGTACACGTGCACCTTATCCCATTGAATAAAATGGAGGACACAAGGTTTGATAAAAAAGTAAATGTGTCGTCAGAAGAATTCCAAAAAATAGCTGCCAATATAAATAAGGCCTATAACGACTTGTAAGCAAATTTCAAAGAAAAAAATAATATTAAAGCCGTTTTGCATTTAAAAAGCAAAACGGCTTTTTCATTCTTATATTAAAAATACGAGGTATAACAGATAGAACCCGTTTCGGTTATACAGCTTGTTATATCATTTTATAACCTACCCAAAATAGCGCAGCAATAATTACAAGTATTCCAGAAGATAAAGCTAGCCAGAAGCGCTTTTTATACTGGGTTTTAGCTGGTTTTGGAGATACAAGCTTATGGTAATAATCATATACTCGTTCTATATGCTCATCCCATCTTACTGGAAAAATCTGTGTTTTACAGACGGTGCAAAATAGCTTTACTTCTAAATTATCCTCTACTTTTCTATACCATGCATTTTCCAGTTCTTTTTGGATAAAACTCAACACAAGCCCATCGTTATTAAAGCACTCTGGGCAGTTGTTCTTTAATTCAGCCTTTTGAATAGTGTACTCTGTTACTTTCATCCCTTCTTATCTATTTGTAAAATTATTTCCATGGTAGTACCATTGGGACTACTATTTAAAACGCGTATTTTTCCGCGGTGGTATTCTTCAATTATTCGTTTGCTTAGGGATAATCCTAAGCCCCACCCCCTTTTTTTAGTTGTGTACCCAGGAGAAAAAACGGTTTTCTGCATTCTTTTTGGAATGCCTTTTCCAGTATCTCGAATGGTTAAAGAAACCTCTTTGGCGTTCTCTTTAATAGAAATGTAAACATCGCCTTTTCCTCGCATAGCATCTATACTATTCTTGATTAAATTTTCTAAAGACCAACTATACAGCTCGCTATTTAAGTTCACAAAAACTGGAATGTCAGGAAGGTCCAAATGATAACTTATCAACTTTGAGTTTCGTTTTTTTAAGTACTCTAAGTTCTTTTTTGTTTCCGAAACGATATCCGTACGTTTTAAATCAGGTAGAGAACCAATTTTGCTGAATCTTTCTGTTATGGTGGTAAGGCGTGTTATGTCCTTTTCCATTTCTTGGACATATTCTGGGTTTATACTTTCAGATTTCAATATCTCAATCCAAGCTATTAAAGAGGAAAGTGGCGTTCCAATTTGATGCGCTGTTTCTTTTGCCATACCTGCCCATAGCTTGTTTTGTTCCGATGACATTGTTGTTTTATAAAAAAAGTATAAAGCAATGAAAAACAGTATAAATACTAAGATCAATAGAATGGGATAGTACTTAAGCTTTTTCAATAATGGGGAACTACCATAGTATAAGGTTTGTAACAACTCGTTTTCTACCCTTACCTCTATTGGGGTGTTTTCTGAATTAAATTGACTCCGTAGTTCGTCTAGTTTTTTCCTTGAGTTTGTTTTTCTATTGGGTATGTTTTGAACTTCATAGGTATCATTATCATGATTATATAAGAGCATTGGAGTAGTATTGTTGCTAAGCAATACATTAAATGCAGTAGGACTTAGGTTCTCACTATCAATATCCATTTGTTGTAACTCTTGTTGTGCAGCAGCCCAAATCTGCATTTTGGATGTTTCATTTTCCTTTAATTCATGAAAGAATTTATTGGCATGCCAAAACACCAAAGCACAAATAATAAATGCTATGCCAAACGTTACCCAACGGTTATTGAAAATGCGATATATCATAAGTTCCTTAAAAGATAAATATAGAAAATATACTAATAATGCTTGCCTTTATAGGAGTGTTAGTCTTGGAATAAAACTTTATAATCAGTAAATTACTAGAGATGTAGCGGTTAAAATTAATATTAATACAGGTTTTTAGAAAGCAAGTACTTTCTGTACCTTTGTATTCTATGAAAACATTAGATGCAAAATCGATTAGCGCAAGAGAGCTATATGCCAATCTTACTGGTGCAGTTTCACCAAGACCGATTGCTTTAGTAAGCTCAGTAGACACTGAAGGAGTTGTAAATTTAGCCCCTTTTAGCTTTTTCAATCTTTTCAGTGCGCAGCCACCAACAGTAATTTTCTCTTGTGTGGATAGTTTACGTAATGGGTCCAGTAAGGATACGCTGTACAATGCCTTAGAAACAAAAGAAGTGGTTATAAACATGGTGAACTATAACATGGTGCAGCAAACCTCATTATCGTCTACTGCGTATGCAAAAGGGGTAAATGAGTTTATAAAAGCTGGTTTCACGCCGTTAGAGTCTTTAGAAGTTAAACCACCTCGTGTTGAAGAGTCGCCAATACAACTTGAGTGCAAAGTAGAAGAGGTTATTAAACTAGGGGAAGAAAATGGTGCAGGAAACTTGGTAGTATGTCGAGTTTTAAAAATGCATATAAACAAAGAGGTTCTAGACGAAAATGAAGTAATAGACCCGTATAAACTGGATATTGTTTCCCGCTTAGGAGGTAATTATTATGGAAGAGCAAGAGAAGGATTGTTCGAAGTTACCAAGCCTACCACTAATTTAGGAATAGGAGTGGATGCCCTGCCTGAAAGCATTCGAAACAGTAGTGTTTTAACTGGAAACGACTTAGGTAAATTAGGGAATATAGAGCAATTTCCAGAAGCAGAAATCATAGAGGCTTATGTAGCCGATAAAAGTGAATTGCAAGAGCTATTTAAAAGTAACGATGTAGAAAGATTGCATCGGTATGCACAAGATTTATTGCAAGATGACGAAGTAGAGGCAGCATGGTGTGTGTTGCTTGGGAAAGTAAAAGAAATTATATAATAAAATAGAATAAAGAATCATGGAAGTAGAAGGTAAAATTAAACATATAGATATTACTCGCGAGTATGGTAATAACGGATTTAGAAAGCGTGAAGTAGTGGTAACTACACAAGAGCAATATCCACAACATTTATTAATCGAGTTCATTCAAGATAAAACAAACCTGTTGGATGCCTATAAAGTAGGAGATGACGTTAAAATAGGAATAAACCTTCGTGGTAGAGAGTGGGTAAATCCACAAGGTGAGACTAGATATTTTAACTCTATCCAAGGATGGAGGATTGAAAATCTTGCACAAGCACAAGGCGGTCAGCAAATTCCACCTGCGCCACCAGCAAATGCATTCCCTCCAGCAGATAATGTAGAGGACGATTTTGAAGACGATTTACCATTCTAAACGTTGAATCAGTAGTTTAATATGATAAGCGTAGTGTTCTATATACTACGCTTTTTTTTATACACAATATGTAAGATAAGATATCTGAAGTTCTCTTTTTAACTATAAGTTGTCTGGATGCTTAAAACAATCGGTTATATGATCGTTTACCAAACCCGTAGCCTGCATAAAAGCATAACAGGTAATTGGCCCCATAAATGAGAAGCCATTATCCTTTAAAGACATAGCCATGGCTTTGCTTATATCTGTCTGTGCTGGAACTTCTTCTAAAGTAGTATATCGATTTACAATGGGCTCATGGTTTACAAAAGACCAGATAAAATGACTGAAACAGCCATGGGACTTTTGAATTTTTAAAAAGGCTTTTGCATTATTTATAGTGGCTTCTATTTTCTTTCTATTTCTTACAATACCCTTGTCTTGCATTAAACTTTCTACTTTACTCTTATCGTATTTTGCTATTTTCTTATAATCGAAACTATCGAAAGCTTTCCTGAAATTATCGCGTTTATTTAGAATAGTAATCCAACTTAATCCTGCTTGAAAACTTTCTAAAACCAACATTTCGAAAAGTAATTTATCGTCTTTAACTGGTACACCCCATTCTGAATCATGATAAGTGATATATACGGGATCGGATGTACACCACCCACATCTGTTTTTTAACATCATAATTGTAAGTTATCTAAGTTTAAAGGTACTAACTTTGCCAACAATCAAGAATATAAATGTATATGGAAAAGACAAAAGTAACCGATGTGTCAGTAATTAAAGAAACACTTGCTAATGCATTGACTTATTCTGAATATTTAGAGGGAATAGAAGAGGTGTTAAAAGCTGAGGCTAAAACGGATGAGGAAATAATGATTCAGGATTATACTAAGCTTAATGCCGCTCGAATAAAACGATTGGATAGAACACAGAAAATCTCTCAAGAAGCACAGAATAAAATAAAATCGATTTCTAAAAACCTTTATTGGATAGTTATTACAGAAGGATGGTGTGGCGATGCCGCACATTCCGTTCCAGTTTTGAATAAGCTTTCGGAATTAAATTCAAATATCGAAATGAAACTCATTCTTCGAGATGAGAATTTAGAGTTGATGGATCGTTATTTAACCAATGGCGGGAGATCTATCCCAAAACTAATAGTTTATGATCCAAATGCCGAAGAAGTTTTAGGAACTTGGGGACCTAGACCAACAGAAGCTACGAAGCTTATAGAAGATTATAGAGCCGAGCATGGGGTGATTGATGAAAAAGTTAGAGAGCAATTACAAGTGTGGTACAATAAAGATAAAGGAAATGGGGTAATAGATGATATTATAAACCTTCACGAATCGGTTACGAGCCTATAAATCGATAGGTAATTGTACCATTTTGGTTATCGTTCGAGCTCTCAGATACGTTAAACTTTGCTTGTTTTGCGTATTTGAGAGCTTGCTCGTTTAGACACTTATCAGAAGTAGTAGATTTAGAGTTATCCACATTGGTGTGGATAACTTCCCCCAACTTATTAACAGTGATGTTGACAACTATAGTTCCGCTTCTAGGGCATGTATATACTGGGCTAGGAAGATGTAAGGCTGTTCTGTTTTCTAGGAAGTAACTAACAGAAGAAGTTCTTTTCACATTTTCATTGTGGATAACTTCGTTAGATTGTGAATAAGTCTCATTGAGGGCTGTTTCCGGAAGAACGGGTTGCTTATTAGAATTTTTTAAGGCCTCGTCCATCGCTTGCATATGTCGCGCAAATTCGTCTTGCGAATCCTTAATTAACTCCTCTGCTTTAATTAGTTCTTTCTCTGCTTCGTTATAAGCTCGATGAGTTTCTAGATCTTCCGATTGTTCAGACTTTTCTTCTATACTATCCTCCTCCTTTTCTTCTTCCTCTTCAAAATAATACTCAACACTAAATAGACTTTCTTCTTTTTCATTTTGCAAGTGGATACTGGTTAAACCAAGCGCTAAAATGGAAAAAAGAAGTGCTGTTATTAAAAGTGCTTTATAAGTAGAAGGTGCAAGCATAGTATGCTAATATCTACAATATTTTTTAAAATATGCGTTAAGGCATAGCTAGTAGCTGTTAATTTATTGTTCTAAGCCTTTAATATACGCTTCTATTTCTTCTATAGATTGACTGTTTTCAACATCGAATGATCCTATTTTTGTTCGTCTTAATTCAGTTAAGTATCCTCCAGACTGAACTGCTTTTCCAAAATCATGAGCCAAGGAGCGAATGTAAGTACCTTTACTACATACCACTCTAAAGTCTACTTCTGGTAAGGCTATTCTAGTTATTTCGAACGACTCAATTCTTATTTCTCGTGTAGGAATATCTACCTCTTCTCCTTTACGAGCGTATTCATATAGTCGCTTCCCATCTTTTTTTAATGCAGAGAATATTGGAGGTTGTTGCTGTATGGTACCAATGAATTTTTTTACAGCCTCATTAATTAAAGCTTCGTCTATATGATCGGTAGGGAAAGTTTCATCTACCTCTGTTTCTGCATCGTAACTTGGCGTGGTTGCTCCAAGTAAGATAGTGCCGGTGTACTCTTTATCTTGTGCTTGATATTTTTCAATCTTTTTAGTGAATTTCCCAACACATAAAATTAATAGGCCAGTAGCCAATGGATCCAATGTTCCAGCATGACCTACCTTTATTCTTCTTAAGTTAAACTGTTTACGCAACAGCCAACGGACTTTATTTACCACTTGAAAAGAGGTCCATTCAAGGGGTTTGTCTACTAAAATCATTTCTCCGTCTAAAAACTCTTGTTTGGTTTTTGCTGAAATCATATGAAAATATATTTTGAAGTCTTATTAAGTACAAGGCTTGTCTCTAGGTAAATCATTAAACAGATGAGTAATGACGGGTAAAAACAAGTGTGGCAAAGATACTTGATTTATGTGTTCTTTGAACTTGTGTGCTAGAATATAACTTTGTAACTATCTTTGGGGAAAATTAATAAATATGATAAAGGATAATTTTTATTGGACTAAGCTGTGGCTTGTAGTAATTGTAGGTTTATTTTACGCTTCCGTTTTTGGTCAAGAATCGCTTCCTGAGAATTTCGACGAATGGGTAGAAGCAAGTAGACAAGATTGGAAAATCCCAGGTATGGCTATTGGTATAGTGAAGGATGGCGAAGTGGTTTATGCAAAAGGTTTTGGCGAGAAGAAATTAGGAGGTGGTGAGGCAGTAGATGCGAATACCATTTTTAGTATTGCTTCGGTAAGTAAAAATATAACTGCAGCAGCTTTAGGAATCCTAGTAGATGAAGGAAAGATTGATTGGGACGATAAGGTTACTCAGCATATTCCATGGTTTAAACTAAAAGATCCATGGGTGACGAATGAGCTTACGATTCGCGATGCACTGGTGCATAGAGTTGGCTCTGGACGAGTTTTAGGAAATAGATTGCAATTTATGACAGATAGTCCAAGGGATACTATCCTATATCAGATGCGCTATATGGATTTAGAAAAACCATTCCGTTCTGATTATGTTTATAACAATGTAATGTATTCTTTAGTAGGTCAAATCATTGAACATGTAGAAGGAGTGACTTGGGATGAGTTTCTACAAACTAGGCTTTTTGAGCCTTTAGGGATGACTTCAGCTACGACAAGCATTACCGCTATAAAAGAAAACGACAACCAAGCCTATCCACATCAAGAGATAGAAGGGGAGGTTGTTTCTATTCAAAGAAGAAATTGGGATAATGCAGGTCCAGCTGGTGGAGTGAACGCTTCGATCAATGATTTGAATAAGTGGATGCTAATGCAGTTAGGTACCTCGGGTGAATATAATGGAAAGACGATTGTTAGTAGAAAGCAAATGAACGAAATCCACAAACCACAAATGGTACGTGGGCAAGGAAACGCTATGGGTCCACAAGCAACTTATGGTTTTGGATGGAGCATTACTGATCATAAAGGGAAGCGTGTAATTACTCATGGTGGTGCTACCGATGGTTTTAATACGGCCATGTACTTAATGCCAGAATTAGAGTTAGGAATTATAGTGGTAGGTAACACTTTCAATAGATTAGGCAATGCAGTAGCTTATCAGGTTATGGATGCATACTTGGGCGAGCATAATGTGGATTGGAATGAGTATTACTTAACAGGCTATAAAAAGTCCTATGAAAGAGCCATGGCTGCACGTGAGAAAATACATGAGGAAAGAGTGAAGAAAACAAAACCAAGCTTAAGTTTAGATGCTTATACAGGAGTTTATCTTTCGGATGGTTACGGGAAAGTAGAAGTAAATAAAGTAGGGAAAGATTTAGTGATGCGTTTTTGGGACACTGAGGATTTAGAAGCTACTTTAGAGCACTGGCATTTCGATACGTTTAGAGCGGTTTGGAAAAACCCGGCACAACGTGAAGAGTTCATGCAGTTCCATTTAAACAAAGCTGGAAAAGTAGAGGCATTGGACTTTGAGTTTGTATTGCGACCTTTGCTGTTACAGGTTGGTGCATACCCATCTAACTATACACATACAGAAAAATTTATTAAGCAATAAGTAAGTTAAATACATATAAACCAATGCGTTTGCAATAGTAGGTGCATTGGTTTACTTAATTTTAATCCTATGGATAATATTCTTAGAGAGATAGCTGAACAAAATAACTTGGAGTTATTCGGTACTGAAGTTTTATTTGGCGGCGATATAAACATGGTATATCGTTTAGAAACAGATAAAGGTGAGTTTGTTGTAAAGTGTAACGATGCCCAGGCGTTTCCTGGAATGTTTGAGGCGGAACATAGAGGACTAGAGCTACTTCGAGATTCCAATAGCTTTATTGTACCAAAAGTTACAACGCATAATCAAGTAGATGACACTGCGTATTTGCTCATGGAATATCTTCCGTCGGGAAATAAGACAGATGTTTTTTGGAGAAGTTTCGGAGAAAAATTAGCCCAATTACATAAAACTACAAGCTCTACTTTTGGCTTAGATCACGATAATTATATCGGAAGCCTGGAACAATATAATGGAGCATACAACAGTGCTGCAGAGTTTTACATCCTACAACGCTTAGAGCCACAATTTAGCTTGGCTGAAGATAATGGCTTCTTTTTCTCAAGACTCGAGGCTTTTTATACTAGGATAAGCGGCGAAATTCCAGAAGAACCAAGTGCCTTGGTGCATGGAGATTTGTGGAATGGAAATTATATGGTGTCTAGTAATGGAAGTCCTGTATTAATAGACCCTGCTGTAGCCTTCGCATCAAGAGAAATGGATTTGGCTATGATGCAGCTATTTGGTGGATTTCCTGCTGAGGTGTTTGAAATATATAACGAAAACTTTCCGTTAGAATACGATTGGGAGGATAGAGTTAGTCTATGGCAACTGTATTACTTGCTGGTGCATTTGAATTTATTTGGTGCTGGGTATTTACGCCAAGTAGAAGCAGTGTTAAGAAAGTATGAGTAATACTTCATCTACTTTACTAACAAAATATAACATGAACCTTACCTTTGTTTTCTGTTCTTATGCTTAGCAGCGTTTGGAATTTTGGTCGCTGTGTTCATCGATTCAGATTCCAAACCTGCCTCTTTTCCTTTCGGTTTATAGAGAATAGCATAAATCTGAAAGCCCAAGCCTATAAGTACCAAGGCTGGTGCTAATCGAATCCTACGCCAACTGTAAATTTCTGGATTGAATACATTCGGATCATCACTTCCACCGCCAGCCATTAATAAATAGCCAAGAACAATAAATCCGATGCCGACAAACATCCATTTGTAGTTAGCTTTTCTAAACACAAAGGTCTGTTGTTCTTTTGTAGCGTGATCTTCTTGTAAGTGGGGCTCGTTAAAAAACTTCATAGTAATACAATCAACGGTGGATTAATAAAATAAATCGTCAGTCTTTAGGTTCAAGAATCGCTGCGTAGCGAAAAATGTGCTTATCCAGCTGATAAAAATACCGAGAACAAAAATACCAATAAATAAACCAGCTAACAAAACCTCTTGATCTAGAAGTAGTAACTCGGGGAAAGCTGCATCTAAATAATATAGAACAAAGCCTAAGGCCACAGTAGCTAGAACCGCGCCTATGACACCTAACTGAATGTTTTTCCAAATAAACGGTCTTCGAATAAACATTTTTGTAGCGCCTACCATTTGCATGGTTTTTATGACAAATCGTTTAGAATATACCGATAGGCGTATGGAGCTATTGATTAGTAAGATGGAGATGACCAAGAAAGCACCGCTTACAATTAATATCCAAAAGGTTATTTTACTCACATTGTCATGTAAAAGCTCAATTAAAGGTTTGTCGTAAGTTACTTCTTCAACGAATGAGTTGCTTTCTATTTCTGCAGTGATTTCTTTCAGCTTTTCAGGGGACACATAATCTGCTAATAGATAAACATCAATACTGTTTTGAAGTGGGTTGTAGCCTAAAAATTCCATAAAGTCCTCACCAATAACATTGGCATGCTCTTCGGCTGCAGCTTCTTTAGAAATATAGTTCGCTTCTTTGGTATATTCCGCTAAAGCCAAGCTTTGCTTTAATTGATTTACTTCTACTTCATTGGCTTGGTCTTTTAGATATACCGTCAAAGCGATTTGCTCTTTGAAGAAATCTGCCGCTTTTTTTGTATTTAAAACCAAGAGTCCTAAAAGTCCTAGTAAAAATAACACTAGTGAAATACTTAGTACTACGGAAAAATAAGAGGATATAAGTCTACGTCTTTGATATTTGTCGTACGATCGAGCCATAATTAATTTTAAAATCTAGTAGAAGTAAAAATACAAGGAATTTTCAAGCCAACGTATGCTTCCAAGGAATTTTGTTTTAATCACATCTTATTCCAAAACTATAAGCCTTATTCATGCTACTTTAGTTTACAAAATGCTTGAACATTCTTTATTAATAACGAAAGGAATCCATATTTATTAAAACAATTCTAGAATAATAAAACACTTAGTCGTTTGAAAAGATTTACTAATGGGAAGTGATTTATTTCATTACGATGAAGTAAGAGGTGTTGTTCGATTCCGTGCCTTCCTATTAAAAGCTTAATCCCCAAAAACGGAACATATAAGTTTCGACTCTCATGTATAAGCCTTAAATTTGCAAAGTTTACGAAAATAAGGAGTATGAACATGTATGATTTTTTAGAAATAGAAGCTAAGTGGCAGAAGTATTGGGCAGACAACCAAACATTCAAGGCGATTAATCCAAAAGATGGAGATAAGTCTAAACCTAAATATTATGCTTTAGATATGTTTCCCTATCCTTCTGGAGCTGGATTGCACGTAGGACATCCATTGGGATATATTGCTAGTGATATATATTCGCGTTATAAGCGTCATAAAGGCTTTAATGTATTGCATCCTATGGGTTATGATAGCTTTGGATTGCCAGCCGAGCAATATGCCATACAAACAGGACAACATCCTGCGACTACCACGCTCGAGAATATTGAAGTTTATAGAGCTCAATTAGATAAAATTGGCTTCTCTTTTGATTGGAGTAGAGAAGTACGCACTTCCGATCCTTCTTATTTTAAATGGACCCAGTGGATTTTTAAAGAGTTATTCCATAGTTGGTACGATAACCAAGCCGATAAAGCAAGAGCTATTGACGACCTAGTTGCTATTTTTGAAAAAGACGGTACAGATAGTGTTCAGGCAGTTTGCGATGAGAATACGCCGAGCTTTACCGCTGAAGAGTGGAAAGCTTTTTCCGAAAAGAAAAAACAAGAAATACTACTAGATTATCGAATTGCTTATTTAGCAGAAACCCAAGTAAACTGGTGTCCTGAATTGGGAACTGTTTTAGCTAACGACGAAATTGTCAATGGGGTTTCAGAGCGTGGCGGACATCCAGTAGTGCGCAAAAAGATGAAGCAGTGGAGTATGCGAATAACGGCCTACACCGAGCGTTTACTACAAGGATTAAAAACCTTAGACTGGCCACAACCACTTAAAGACTTCCAAACTAATTGGATAGGAAAGTCAGTGGGGGCAAGTGTAGAATTCCCAGTTAAAGGTAAAGAAGATTTAAAGATAGAGGTGTTTACCACCAGACCTGATACTATTTATGGAGTTAGCTTCCTAAACTTAGCACCAGACCATGACTTAGTGGCTGGGCTTACCACAGATACTCAGAAAGAAGCAGTGGAAGAATACCAAAAGAAAACTGCCGCCAAAAGTGAACGTGATAGACAAGCTAACATTAAGGATATTAGTGGAGTGTTTACCGGAAGTTATGCAGTTCATCCATTAACAGGAGAAGAAGTTCCTATCTGGCTAGCAGACTATGTGCTTTCTGGCTATGGAACAGGAGCTGTTATGTCGGTTCCATGTGGTGATGCCCGAGATTATAATTTTGCAAAACACTTCGACCTGCCGATTCCAAATATCTTTAAGGATATCGACATCAGCGAAGAGCCACATTTAGCCAAAGAAAATACTTACATAGCAAATAGTGGTGCATTTTCAGATTTATCAGTTGAGGAAGCTACCAAAGCTATTATTGAGAAACTAAAAGAGGAGGGAGCTGGAAAAGCAGAAACCACTTATAGGTTACGTGATGCAGTTTTCTCTAGACAACGCTATTGGGGCGAGCCATTCCCGATTTATTATAAAGACGGAATACCACAAACTATAGATATCAAGTATTTGCCACTGCATTTACCAGAGGTGAAAAAGTATTTACCAACAGAAGATGGAGCACCACCTCTAGGGAGAGCAGATATTTGGGCATGGGATACAGAAAATAATAAGGTAGTGGCATCTGATTTAGTAGATGATAAAACCATCTTCCCATTAGAGCTAAATACTATGCCTGGATGGGCTGGGAGTAGTTGGTATCTATTCCGATATATGGATGCTCATAATGAAAATGAATTTGCCTCACCAGAAGCTTTAGATTATTGGGAGAATGTAGATTTGTACATCGGTGGAATTGAACACGCAGGAGGTCACTTGATATATAGTAGATTCTGGACTAAATTCCTATACGATAGAGGTTACTTAAAAGTAAAAGAGCCTTTCCAAAAGCTTATAAATCAAGGAATGATCCTTGGAGAAAGCGCTTTGGTACGTGTATTAAATCTGAAGTTCGCTGGAACTACTGTAAGTTTTGCTATTAGTGCTTCCGATTATAAGAAGCTAGAACAAAACAAGGCCGATGAGATTGATTTAACCCCATATCAGAACCACTCTGACTTTCCGTCAGCTATTAAGTGGGAGGATTTAGATAAATCGAGTTTGTCGATAGAAAACACAAGAAGAATTCACGTTCTTATAGACTATGTGGATAACGATAATATATTAGATATAGAAGGAGCCAAAGCTTGGAGTATTGACTTTAAAGAGTTCTTGTTCCTTCCAGATGCCGATGGAAATTATGTAGTAGATAGGGAAGTAGATAAGATGTCGAAATCCAAGTTTAACGTGGTAAACCCTGATGTTATCTGCGAAAAGTATGGAGCCGACACTTTGCGTATGTACGAAATGTTCCTTGGCCCATTAGAGCAAGAGAAACCTTGGAGTACAGCCGGAATTTCAGGAGTACATGGATTTTTAAAGCGTTTCTGGAGGTTATTCCATACTGGTGAAAACGGAAGTGTTTTGGTAACAGACAAACCAGCAGCACCAGAGAGTTTAAAAACTCTACATAAGACCATAAAGAAAGTAGAGGAGGACATGGATAACTTTAGCTTCAATACTTCTATTTCTAGCTTTATGATTGCTGTTAACGAACTCACTGCACAGAAGTGTACTTCTCGTGAAGTCTTAGAGTCGTTAACCATATTAATATCGCCTTATGCACCACATATTGCCGAAGAGATATGGCAGCGACTGGGGCATAAAGAAAGTATTTCTACGGCACCTTTCCCTGTTTTCGATCCAAGTGCTTTGGTAGAAGCGGTAAAGGAGTATCCTATTTCATTCAATGGTAAAGTGCGATTTAAATTGGAGTTAGATGCAGATTTATCTAAAGAAGAAATTGAAGGAATCGTAATGAGTCATGAAAAAACCCAAGCAGAGCTTGCTGGGCGAACGCCAAAACGTGTTATTGTAGTGCCAGGAAGAATTGTAAATATAGTAGGATAAATTCTAGCACGACTTTTGCTATAACTAGTAATAAATAAAAAACACTGTAAAATCTATGATGGGATATTATCTTATTGCTGGGCTTATCTTTATTGTAAGCATGTATGTTAGCAATAAATTAAAAAGCAAATTCAAGCACTACTCTAAACTTCGATTGCAGAATGGAATGAGTGGAAAAGAAATTGCTGAAAAAATGCTTGCTGATAACGGAATAACCGATGTACAAGTTATCTCGGCACCAGGAATGCTAACCGATCACTACAATCCGATAAATAAAACGGTAAATTTAAGTGAAGGCGTTTTTCACGAGCGAAATGCCGCTGCCGCTGCAGTAGCAGCCCATGAATGTGGTCACGCCGTACAACATGCTACAGCCTATAAGTATTTAACATTGCGTAGCAAGTTAGTACCTGTTGTAAGTGTAGCTTCTCGTTTTTCACAATT
>DATGSX010000150.1:0-5594 GCA_035302145.1 Flavobacteriaceae bacterium
AAAAGCCAACGTTCACAAATACCATTTTTAAAAGCTCTGTTCAAATTTTCATCAAAAACCGCTTCAATATCTTTATCCAAAGGTCGCACCCAGTTCGGATAGTTTTTATAAATCTTTACTGGCAGATCTAAAAATGCTCGAACATCCTGTTTGGAGCTCACTTTTTTTACAATCATTTCATCAAAATTAGTAGCCTAAAGCAAATGCTTTTATAGGATATTATAAAAGCCGCAAAAATAGTGGAATTAACCCGAAAGCTCTAAGGATTACCGTTAATATGGCAGTTTACTAGAACTGGAATAGATAGCTAGTGGTTTTGGGTGAAGTAACTGCGAAAATATGTATTTATTTCTACTGATTGATAGCGTATTGCAATGCGAATAAATTTAAACAGAGAGTTGTTTATTTCACTAATTTCTAATTTTAGTTTTAGAGATTAATGCCAAGTTTACAATCCGATGCTTATACCAACAATGGGTTGATAAGCTTCGGAGAATAGGCTTTTATTTTCTTTATACAACACGTTATACATTATCCCAGCATACATTTGTACGCGGCCACCTGTGCGATAACCACCACCAATCCATAGTGCACTTTCATCAAAACTACTGGAGTATGAACTGTTTTTTATTTTACTATTCCCAGTAAAATACTCGTATTGCGTCCGTACAAATAACGATTGCATAGGGTAGAAGTTTAGATATGGACCTATACTAAAAAGATTTTGTCTCTGATCGCGATATTTTGAGTATTGATACCCTGTGGTAACTCCACCTTCTAAGCTTGAAACCAATTCGTAACCTATAAAAGGCGAAATATTAAGTGTGAATGCTCCATGATCTCCAAAGCTCATGCCCAAACCACCACCTACACGCCATTTATTTTGCTTGTTTATAGAACTGGAGCCAATTCCGATTTGACTATAACTTAGACCAGAAAATAACAAAAAGCTTAGTAGTAAGATATATCGCATAATAGTAATGTTTAGTGACTTATAAAGCTTTACATGAATACTAAAATACAATATTATTCGGAATTGTAGTTAAGAGCCTGTTGATGATCTTCAGTTTAGAGTGTTAGATTTATTTTATTAGAGTTTATGATATCTATCATATGCGAAAATAACTTTTGTAAAATAAAAACTTATATCTTTATCAACCACATGGTTAAACCTATAGGTTGAACTTCACAGTTAATACAATGAAAAAGGAAAAAATGCAGGATACCGAAGAACTAATTTTGGAAGCAGCTAAAGAAGTTTTCCAGAAAAAAGGTATGGATGGTAGCCGAATGCAAGAGATAGCTGATAAGGCTGGGATAAATAAATCGATGTTGCATTATTATTATAGAAGCAAGAAATTGCTTTTTGAGGCGGTGTTTACTAGTGCCTTTTCACTTGTTGCACCACAAATCAATAAGATATTAAATGACGATTCTACGATAGAGGAAAAAGTGAAGAGGTTTACGCATAATTATATCTCCTTTATGGTGAAACATCCTTATTTGCCCAACTTCATTATTCAAGAACTGAATAGAAACCCAAAGTTTTTCGAAAAACTTCAGGAAAACGCTGCCTTCCCGAGTTTAGAAAAATTCGAAAAGCAAGTGGCGATAGAGGTGGAGCAAGGAAGATTAAAACCAACAGATGGAAGACAATTGTTTGTAAATATTATTTCTCTAAATGTCTTTCCATTTGTCGCTACCCCGCTTATCAAAGGTCTTTTGCGAGTAGACGATAACGAGTTCAAGAAGTTGGTAGAGGAACGAAAAACAATGGTTTCAGAATTTATAATTGCTTCTATTACGAAATAGAAATTACCAAAAGAACGAATTGGAATTATGATTGGATAATAATTAAGAAAATGAAAACCTATAGCTACATACTCTTTCTCTTTCTATCCTTTTCTGCTTTTTCGCAGGAGGTTTTGACCTTGGAAGAATGTTATAATCTAGCTGAGAAGAATTATCCTTTGGCGCGACAAATCGAGTTGTTAGAGGATAAATCTAGGAACCAAATCGGGATTATTAGTAAGGGAAGATTACCACAACTAGACATCAATGCACAAGCGAGCTACCAGTCTGAGGTAATCCAATTTCCTTTGGAGTTGCCAAATATCACGATAGACCCACCAAACAAGGATCAATATAGAGTCAGCCTAGATGCTAATCAACTTATTTATTATGGAGGTAGTATCGAAGCTAATACAAAACTTAAAGAAGCTGAGTTGAAAAGCCAACAGCAGAAAGTAGCGGTGAATTTATATGCTTTACGTTCACGCATAAACCAAAGTTATTTTAGCGTATTGCTCTTTCAGGAACAGATTAAACTTCAAACTTCAAAAATGGAGGAGCTGGAGGTTCGACTTAAAGAAATCGACTCAGGTGTTAAGTATGGAGCCATCCTACCTTCTGCTAAGCAGAGCTTACAAGCAGAAAAATTAAAACTCGAACAACAACTATCCGAATCGAATTTTAATCGAAAAAAAGCAATAGAGAGTTTATCCGCTTTAATAGCCCAAAACCTTGATAGTAATACAGTTCTCGAAAGAATGCCTGCCAACATAACTTTAGATGCTGAAGCTGAAAGACCAGAGATGAAGCTTTTTGAGTTACAAGAAAAACAACTAGTGTCTTCTCAAGATGTGCTATCAAAAACAAAGTATCCGCGTTTGATGGGGTTTGCACAATTTGGTTATGGGAATCCTGGATTGAACATGTTGGATAATTCCTTTCAAGACTTTTATATGGTTGGTTTAAAAATCAAGTGGAATATACTGGATTGGGGAAAAGTAAAAGAACAAAAACAAATCATAGACATATCTAAAAATATTCTGGCCACCGAAAAAGAAACTTTTATACTGAACAATAGCATTCAGTTGCAAGACGCTCAAAGCGATATAAACAAGTTTGAAGAGATACTTCAAAAAGATGAAGAGATCATTCATCTGCGAGAACAAGTTTTAGACGCTGCAACCTCTCAGTTTCAGAACGGTGTTATTCCTTCTTCGGAATATATCACGGAACTGAATAATCTTTATGAGGCGAAAATCGCTCAGGAATTGCATCAAACACAACTGAGTTTAGCAAAGGCTAATTTTAATCTGATCAAAGGGAATAGAAAATAAAGAGATGAAGATGAAAAATATAAAAACAATTATTTCGACAGTCTTATTCAGCTTGTTTTTACTTGCCTGCGCTACGGAAGAAAAAGCAGATGGTTATGGGAATTTTGAAGCAACAGAGATCACCGTTTCTTCAGAAGCTAATGGAAAGTTAGAATTGCTGCAGATTGAAGAAGGGCAACAAGTGAAGAAAGGAGAGGTTTTAGGCTTGGTAGATACCTTACAGCTGTATTTAAATAAACTGCAACTTCTAGCAGTAAAAGAGACCATAGCCTCTAAATCGGGTGGTGTTTGGTCGCAGGTAGAAGTACTAAACGAAGAGTTGAAAAGCGCTAAGATAGAACAAGCACGTTTGCAAAATATGTTTGCAGATAATGCAGCCACACAGCAGCAAATCGATCAGGCTAATAGTCGTGTAGATGTTTTAAAGAAGCAGATAAGAAATGTAGAAAGTAATAATACGCCGATAATAAACGAGGGTAAGGCTGTAGCAGCTCAAGTGGCGCAAATTGAAGAACAACTTGCTAAAAGTAAAATAACCAACCCTATAAATGGTACGGTGCTTATAAAATATGCAGAACCAGGTGAGGTGGTTTCTTTTGGGAAACCCTTGTATAAAATAGCGGATTTGAACACTATGGAATTGCGGGTATATATAAGCGAAACACAATTATCGGATATAGAAATCGGACAAGAAGTTATTGTGAAAGTGGATGTGAAGGATACAATGAAGGATTATAAAGGAAAAGTTAGCTGGATATCCTCTGTTGCCGAATTCACCCCTAAAATTATTCAAACAAAAGAAGAACGAGTAAATTTAGTATATGCTGTAAAGATTCTTGTAGAAAACGATGGAGGTTTAAAAATAGGTATGCCTGCTGAAATGTGGCTTGCTAATGAGTGATCCAATATTTCTAAGCTTCTAATTAGATGCGTGCATTTTGTAAATAAATAACACTTGATAAATGAAAAGCAAAACAAAGGATATAGAAACCGCTTCAGATAATAACTTTATAAATAGAAGTGTTTGGTTAAGTGCTGTGGTTCTTGGAGCTAACGATGCGATTCTGTCTACCGCGAGTATTGCCATTGGAGTAGCTGCAGGAAGTGATACGAGAGAAGTTATCATTTTAGCAACATTAGCAGGCGTGGTAGCTGGAGCTTTATCCATGACAGCAAGCAAGTTCGTTTCATTAAGCTCGCAAACCGATATTGAAAAAGCCGAAATAGCCCGTGAAAAAATAGAAATAGAAGAAATGCCAAAATTGGAGTTATTAGAACTAGCAGGAATATATGAGCAAAGAGGGTTAAAGAAAGAAACTGCCTTACAAGTAGCAAAAGAATTTACCGAAAAAGATGCGTTGGCTGCACACGTAAGAGATGAGTTAGGAATTCTTAAAAACCGTAGAATAAAGCCCATACAAACCGCAATGGCTTCGGGGGCTGCTTTTTTAATCGGTGGGAGTTTACCGCTTCTTATCACCATATTTTTACCCGAAAAGAATATGGAATATACCCTATACGGTTCTGCTATTTTTTCCTTAATAATATTAGGGATAATATCAGCAAAGACAGGTGGTTCAAATATTTGGAAAGCCATTATTAGAATTACTTTTTGGGGCACCTTGGTTATGGGACTAAGTGCCTTGGTAGGCCACCTATTTGGAGTGAATTTTTAAAAAATAAATGAAATAATAAAGTAAAAATTAAATCACAAATTATGAAGAAAACAATTTTAATGACCGCTATGCTTTCAGCTTTTTTATTGAGCTGTAAAGACAACAAAACAACCAGTTCAGAAATGCATCAAGAGCAGGTAACGGAAAATGTAACGCATCATGAGCACGAGAGTAATGATGATGTACTAAGCAATGCATGGTTGGATGAGATTCAACTAGATGAAGGAAAGAAATGGGAAGCCAATTTAGAAACAACCATTGGAGTAAATAAGATGGTAGAGATAATGACTGACCATAATCCAGAAACGCTAGAAGAATATCATGTTATGGCTAAAGCTTTGAATGAACAAAAAAATTATGTTATTCAAGAGTGTACTATGACCGGACCTTCGCACGATAACCTACATGTTTTTTTACATCCGCTTATCGACAAAATTGATGCTTTATTAAATGCAGAATCGGTAGATAATGCTAAAGCAATAACCAAGAGTATTAACGACAACGTAAAGGAGTATTATAACTTTTTTAAATAGTCAAATAACATAATAGAACTATAACGAAGAGAGAAGAGCGTTTTTACCAATTCTGCAGATAAAAATACTTTACAACTCTTTGTTTCTTTGCGATACAACTCATAACAATAATTAAAAGAGTTGTATCGCAGAGTTCTGCAGAGAAAAATCAATTTGGAATATAGCTGACCACCGACCCCTCATCACAAATCACTAAAGAAAATGGGAATATCTCTTAGCAATATCGAAAAGTCATATAAGAAGCAAATGGCAGTACAGGA
>DATGSX010000151.1:0-3971 GCA_035302145.1 Flavobacteriaceae bacterium
GGAAGGTTATAAAAAGATAATTCTCTTAAAGGTATCAAGCTTTGGAATAGACTTTATCTATTGTTTTGGATTATCCCCATTTCTTTAATGGGATAAGAAATGGTTATATTTGTGCGAATTAAACTTAAGATATGCTTTTTGAGAAAATAAAGAATCGTCGTGCGGTTTATCCTGCAGCTTTCGCCGATGAACCGATTGATAAAGAACAAATACAAAAGCTGTTAGAAGCCGCTAATTGGGCGCCGACACATCGTCGAACAGAGCCATGGCGTTTTAAGGTTTTTCATGAGGATGCAGCAAAGGAAAAGCTGGCTGATTTTATAGCCGATAAATATAAAGAAACCACAGAAAGACCTACGTCAGTTGGTATACGTACAAGACGTGATAAAGTACTACAATCTGGAGCGGTGATTGCCATATGTATGCAGCGTTGTCCAAAAGAATCAGTACCAGAATGGGAAGAAATAGCTTCGGTAGCCATGGCGGTTCAGAATATATGGCTTATGACCCAAGAGTTAAATCTTGGTGGCTATTGGTCTTCGCCTGCAAGCATTCATCAATTACAGGAAATCGTACCATTAGCAGAAGGCGAACGCTGTATTGGTTTCTTTTATCTAGGTAAACTAAAAGAAGAACTAGAAGAAGGTAGTAGAGCTACTAGCATAGATGAGAAAACTACGTGGGTAGAACTATAAGTAAATAAGTCGAAACTAACCTTAACCATGCTTTATGAATTAATTAAAAGAAGTGGTATTGGTAATAGCTTTTAAATTCAGCTATTCTAAAGTCTTATATATGTTTATATTGCTATGTTCGACTAATTTAGAGCTTCATGTTACTTTAGATTCATTTCTTCATCTAAATTTGTATATTTAACAATATGCATAACACAATATGAAGTACCTCTACCTTTTGCTAATATGTTGTTTAATGAGCTCATGTGAGTTTTTCCAAATGGAAGAACGCACAAGCTCCGATGCGATTTTAGAGGAGGAGTTACATACGATTAATTGGCAAGAGGTAGACACTTATCCGGTTTTTAAGGAATGCAGTTCTGCTACGGAATCGAAGCAGCTAGAGTGTTTTACCGAAGCTTTGCACAAGAAAATCCTACATGGAATGCAACGTTACGCACAAACTAATGAGTTAGATAGTGTGATGAAACTGAATATTCTAATTACAATCGATACGAATAGAAATTTGAGTTTCACTACTGATGTTGATTCTTTAGCCTTTCATTCTGCAGCTAGTTTAAAACGTTTTAATAAGTGTATTCAAGATGGACTGGATTCATTAGAAGTTGTTGAACCCTCTTTTAAAAGAGGAATTCCAGTTACCACTGAATTTGCTTTGCCTATAATCTTCACACAAGAAAACGAATAATAGAAGTATCTTTACTTTATGAAACAGGAACGAATTATTTTGGGAATTGATCCTGGAACTACCATAATGGGGTTTGGGGTAATACGCGTAGTAGATAAAGAAATGACTTTTATTCAATTAAACGAATTGCAATTAACCAAATACCCCGATCATTTTGTGCGGTTACGCCTCATCTTCGAACGGACTATAGAGTTAATAGAAACTCACTTGCCAGATGAAATTGCAATTGAAGCACCTTTCTTTGGAAAAAACGTACAATCGATGCTGAAACTAGGTAAAGCCCAAGGGGTAGCCATAGCTGCTGGACTTTCTAGGGATATTCCTATTACCGAATATGCCCCCAAGAAAATTAAAATGGCTATTACAGGTAACGGCAATGCTAGTAAAATGCAAGTAGCTAAGATGTTACAAAGCTTACTCAGCTTAAAAGAGCTTCCAAAAAACTTAGATAGTACCGATGGTTTAGCAGCAGCAGTGTGTCATTATTTTAATAGTGATAGAACAGTGGTTGGTGGTAAAACTTACACGGGTTGGGATGCATTTGTAAAACAAAACGAAGATCGAATCGTGTAAGCCTATGTTTGGTATCTATATACATATTCCATTTTGTAAACAAGCCTGTCACTACTGTAATTATCACTTTTCTACCAGTCTAAAACACAAATCCCGCTTACTACAAGCTATTGGCAAAGAATTGATTTTGCGGAAAGACGAATTAAAGGGTCAAGCGAAAACTATATACTTCGGTGGGGGAACACCGAGTTTACTAGACGGCAATGATCTAGATTATTTGTTTCAAATAATCCATGAACATTACCAAGTTGCAGACGATGCAGAAATTACCATGGAAACCAATCCAGATGATTTAAGTAAAGAGAAGCTCAGAGTTTTATCTAATACGCCAATAAATCGCCTGAGTATTGGAGTACAGTCTTTTTACGACGAAGATTTGATTTGGATGAACCGTGCACACAATGCAAAAGAAGCTTTAGAATCATTGCATTTAGCAAAGGAGTATTTTGCTAATATCACCATAGATCTTATATATGGTATTCCACAGATGGATAATACTCGCTGGGAAGAGACTTTAGACATAGCTTTTCAACTTCAAATACCGCATATTTCCTTTTATGCACTTACGGTAGAACCGGATACGGCTCTTGAACGATTTATTGAAAAAAAGAAAAGTCCTCCAGTAGTTGATGACCATGCTTATGCACACTACCGAATTTTACAGCGTAAAGCTAAAGAAGCAAATTATCAGAACTATGAGTTTTCTAATTTCTCGAAGACAGGTTATTATTCACAAAATAATATGGCCTATTGGTCGGGTAGACCATATTTAGGAATTGGACCCTCTGCACACGGATACGATGGTGAACGTAGATGTTGGAATATGGCAAATAACATTCTATATGCAAAAAAGATAGAAGCGGGTAAGCTGGCTTTAGAATGTGAAGAGTTAACTCATACAGATAAGTATAACGAATATGTAATGACTCGTTTTAGAACCTTAAAGGGCATGTCATTGTCTGGCTTACGCAAACAATTTGGTGAGAAACTTTATGCTTATGCTTTAAATCAAGCAAAAGTACATTTAGAAGCTGGGAGGCTTAGTGTTTCTGGGGATTATATGCGGGTTACAGAATTAGGCCGTTTCCAAACAGATGGAATGGCAGGTGACTTATTTTTTATTGAATGATAAGTATTTATATATTTATAGCGTAAATTTGATTAAGTTTACTCTTAAATGTTTAAATAATTCCCCGTGAAAGCATCTATAAAGTTAAATGGTTCTATTGTAACCGTAGATCTGTCTCGAAATTACGATTTGTCTATTCCTTTACAAGCTTCTGAAGAGAATCCACTTGTTTGGGGAGTAGATCAACCTATAATAAAGCCAGTACAAAAAGGAGATTGGATAGGGAAGGTTACCGAGGGCGCATCGGTAAATTTTAACTCAATCCAGTTTAGCCCTCATGGACATGGCACCCACACAGAGTGCGTGGGCCACATCACCCCAGAATTCCATTCAATAAATCAATTGCTAAAAGAGTTTGTGTTTTGTGCAGAAGTAATTTCAGTGGTTCCAGAGAATTTTGGTGATGATTATCGCATCTCAAAAAAACAACTTGTCAGTGCTCTTAAAGATGCTAGACCAACAGCACTGATTATTAGAACTCTTCCGAATACCGAGAGAAAAACTAAGCGTAATTATACAGGAACTAATTGGGCGTATCTAGAAGAATCAGCTGCTGCTCATTTGGCCGAAATAAACGTAAAACATTTACTTATAGATTTACCATCGGTCGATAAAGAAGACGATGGAGGGGGACTATTAGCACATAAAGCTTTTTGGAACTATCCTGAAGAACCACGATACGATTGTACGATTACCGAACTAATTTTTGTTCCTAACGAAGTTGAAGATGGTCCCTATTTACTAAACCTGCTCATAGCCCCATTCGAAAGTGATGCTAGTCCTAGCAAACCCATTCTATACCCATTCATGAAGAAGTCTGATAAATAAACTATAAAAGGCATTATTTTACTTTCTGAGTTCAATAAATAAAGGAGTGTAATTTTTT
>DATGSX010000152.1:0-5961 GCA_035302145.1 Flavobacteriaceae bacterium
CAGACAAGTTCTTCCTTCCTTTGCTTAACGCTACAGCTTGTCGCTTAAAAGCTGCATCATAGATTTTTCTTTTTTGTGTCATAGTGCAAAAATAAGATTTTTGTACTTAACTTGTACTGCAGGCTAAGTTAGCACATCCAATTATCTTAATAATTTATCCAGTGTATATAGATATATCAATAATATTATAATGGATTATAATTCTAATAAAATGGAAACCATATTAGATCAATTATAGTCTATAGGTTTATTAAACAATAAAAAACCTCTCCATAAACCGAAAAGCCGAAAAACCGAAAAAACAAAAATACGAATTACGAATCACGCTTTACGCCTTACGCCTTACGCCTCACGAACCACGAATCCCGCATTTCGACTCTCCAATTGAAGATTCTATTCCTTATCTTTGTCCGAAAATAACTTTTTATGCGAAAAATATCTTATCCCCTATTTTTAATTTTTGCGTTGCTATTCAGTGGCGTAACGATAGCGCAGGATGTAGAACGTCCGAAGCTTGTAGTGGGTGTAATGGTAGACCAAATGCGTTGGGACTATCTATATCGTTATTATGACCGCTATGGCGATGATGGATTTAAACGTATGTTGAATCAAGGGTATTCTATGGAGAACACCTATATCGATTACCTACCTACCTATACCGCTGTTGGCCATAGCAGTGTGTACACTGGAAGTGTCCCAGCCATTCACGGTATTGCTGGAAATAATTTTGTTATCCAAAATACTGGAGAATACTTGTATTGTACCCAAGACGATAGTGTAGAAGGAGTGGGTACAAATTCCAAAGGTGGAAAAATGTCGCCGAAAAATCTGTTAGCAAGTACGATTGGCGATGAATTGCGATTGGCAACTAACTTCCAATCGAAAACCATTGGAATTGCATTAAAAGACCGTGCTTCCATTCTACCAGGTGGAGGACTTGCAAATGCAGCCTATTGGTTTGACGGAGATTCTGGAAACTTTGTTACTAGTACCTTTTACATGGATGATTTACCGCAGTGGGTAAAGAAGTTTAATCGACAAAATCTTGCAAAGAAATACCTATCGCAGAATTGGAAAACCCTTTACGACATTGATACATATACCCAGAGTATAGAAGATGATAACCCATATGAAGGGAAATATGCAGGATCCGATGCACCTGTATTTGAGGTTGACATGAAAAAACTAATGAAAGAAAGAGGTGTGGGCGCCATCTCTTCGGTTGCATTCGGAAACGATTTTACTTTAGACTTCGCCAGAGCTGCTATTGAGGGAGAGAATTTAGGAAATAACCCTGCTGGAGTTCCGGATTTCCTTGCCGTGAGCTTGTCTTCTCCAGATTATGTTGGCCATCGATTCGGTCCGACCGCTATCGAAATTGAAGACACCTATTTGCGCTTGGACGCTGAATTAGCAGAGTTTATGACTTATTTGGATAAAACTGTTGGTGAAGGCGAATACTTGCTTTTCCTTACAGCCGATCATGGTGCAGCACACAACCCTCAGTTTATGATAGATAAAGGAGCGCATGCTGGGTATTTTGATACCAATGCAGCACACGAGAAGATAAATGAGGCCTTAGAAAAGCGATTTGGCCATGCCGATATCGCACGAAGATCCACCAACTACCAAGTGCATTTAGATTATGATTTAATCGAGAAGGAGAACTTAGATATCGAAGCAATCAAATCTTTGATTATTCGAGAGCTTAATAAAATAGATGGGATTACTTTTGCAGTAGACCAAACTAAAGTAAATAGCTCTTCGGTACCACAACCGATTCGCGAAAGAATAGCAAATGGATATAACCCTAAGCGAAGTGGCGAAATACAATATATTGTAGATCCACAGTTTTACAGCGGAAAGGAAGGTGGGACAGGAACTACACATGGTACTTGGGCACCATACGACGCACATATCCCCCTTATCTTCATGGGCTGGGGCGTAGGACATGGTGAAAGCCACCGTACCGTTCACATGACCGATATAGCATCTACTATTGCAGCGCTCTTAAAAATACAAGAGCCAAATGGAAATATAGGAAAACCTATTTTGGAAGTACTTGAGTCGAAGAAGTAACCTAATGGACGGGTTACTCAGTAACGTTGCTATATTTATAAATAAAAGCCTCCCTTTGTGGAGGCTTTTTTATTGGTAATTATTTGGCATAAGTCAGAAAACAGGAAAAACTTAAAAATGTCAACACTAATCAGAGATGTTCATATTACGACGGACTCTCAGACCTCGTAATCCAAGAATAAAGTTGTCTTCCCTTTGTTCAGAAAGACAGTTTAAATACCAGTTCACAAAACCCCCACAAGAGTAAGGTAGCGAATTCAAGAATCAGCGAATTTGCATATGAAGTTTTAATAGGAGTGAGAAAGCGATTTTACGAATTCACGAATCATCGAATTTACATATGAAGTATTCATAGGCGTGAGAAAGCGATTTTACGAATTTACAAATCAGCGAATTTACATATAAAGTATTCATGGGATCGAGAAAGCGATTTCCCGAATTCACGAATCATCGAATTTGCATATAAAGTTTTCATAGGAGTAAGAAAGCGACTTTGCGAATTCACGAATCATCGAATTTACATATGAAGAAGTTTACTCGTTTTCGACTCTGATTATTGTCCGTTTTGTGATATATGCGATTTACTAAAACATGAAAATTAAGAAATATAAAAATACAGTCTAAATAAATAACAATCCTATCCACAAAAAAGCTCTTCCTAAACGATTAAACAGTTAACCGATTCACCTCGGAATAGCCTAAGGCTATGGAGCCACCTTAATTCCGCTCATTGTCCGCTATGTGATATATGCCATTACAAAATCACAATCCAGAAGAATAAGTATCCTATCCACAAACAGACTCCCTCCTAAACGGTTAAACAGTTAACCGGTTCACCGCCTGAGCCTGTGAAGGCCTCACCACCCCGTAACTTCGCACCCCGCACCCCAAAAGCTAAAACGCCCCTACGTTTCCATAAGGGCATTTTAAAATATATAATAAAGTAAGTTAAATTATGCGGTATAATGCACCCATAATCCTTCATCGTTTTTCTCTACTTTAGCTACTTTTTTGCTAGTCAGTCCTTTTATGGCCCTGTCCCAACCTTTGTTGCTTAATCCAGCTTGTTCTTTTAGCTTGCCAAGGTCAATGGTTTTAGCTTCTTTTAGTAAAGTAGCTACAGTCTTCTCTTCCTCGGTAAGTTCTATTTTCTTTTTCTCAGGACGCATTTGAGGGAAAAATAATACGTCTTGAATGGTTTCGGTACCGGTCATAAACATCAGCAGTCTATCCATTCCAATTCCCAATCCACTGGTTGGTGGCATTCCATATTCTAAGGCACGGACAAAATCTTTGTCGATAAACATCGCCTCATCATCGCCTCTGTCGGCAAGCTCTGCTTGTGTTTTGAATCGTTCTAATTGGTCGATAGGATCGTTAAGCTCGGTATAAGCATTAGCGATTTCCTTTCCACATACCATCAGCTCAAAACGTTCGGTAAGCTCAGGGAACTCTCTGTGCTCTTTAGTTAGCGGACTCATCTCCTTCGGATAATTGGTGATGAAAGTAGGCTGAATGTAGTTCGGCTCGCATTTCTCTCCAAAAATCTCATCGATTAACTTTCCAGCTCCCATGGTTTCATCTACCTCTACGCCCATTTCTATGGCTGCCTCTCTAAGCTCTTCTTCGCTTTTGCCAGTAATGTCGAAACCAGTAAACTCCTTGATAGAGTCGCGCATGCTGATGCGTTTATATGGAGCTTTAAAATCGATTTCATGGCCTTCGAAGGTGGCTTTGGTTGTTCCATTTACCGCTATAGCACAGTGCTCTAGAAGATTTTCGGTAAATTCCATCATCCAGTAATAGTCTTTATACGCCACATATATCTCCATGGCAGTAAACTCTGGATTATGGTTACGGCTCATCCCTTCGTTTCGGAAGTTTTTCGAAAACTCATAAACTCCTTCGAAACCACCTACAATTAAACGTTTTAAATATAGCTCATTGGCAATACGCAAATACAGTGGAATGTCGAGTGCATTATGATGTGTAACAAACGGTTTTGCTGCAGCACCTCCTGGAATAGGTTGTAGAATTGGTGTTTCTACCTCGAGATATCCCTTGTCATTAAAGAATTCACGCATGGCTTGAAAAAGCTTGGTGCGTTTAATAAAAACTTCTTTTACATGAGGATTGACTACCAAGTCGGCATATCGCTGTCGGAAACGTTGCTCAGGATCGGTAAAACCATCGTAAACATTTCCTTCGCTGTCTGTTTTTGGCAAAGGCAATGGGCGAATAGCTTTTGATAGTAGTTTGAAATCTTTTACCATCACGGTTTTCTCGCCTACTCTTGTAGTGAATAACTCGCCTTCTATTCCAATAAAGTCGCCTATATCTAGCAGGCGCTTATATACCTCATTGTATAGGGTTTTGTCTTCGCCTTCACAGATCTCATCTCGGTTGAAATATACCTGGATTCTTCCTTCCGAATCTTGCAACTCGGCGAAAGAAGCCCTTCCTTGAATCCTTCTAGACATTAGTCTACCAGCTATTCTCACCTTCTTTCCTTCTTCGTAGTTCTCTTTAATCGATTTGGAATTCGAATCGATTTCATAGGTTTCGGCTGGATATGGATTTATACCCATCTCGCGTAATTGCTGAAGTTTCTCTCTTCTGACTTGTTGTTGTTCGGAAAGTTGCATAAAAATAAGTTCTAAATATAACGTGCAAAGATAATCACATTTGTACTTATAATCAATCGAATACTCACAAAGCTTACTTTCGTTTTTAGATGAATATTTACGAAGTAAATGGATAAACCTAAAATTCCTAAAAATATAGAACGGAAAAAGAGGTGTAAATTCAAGATATGCTGTAAGTTTGTTAGTGAATAAATCAAGGAAAATGTATAGACTTTTGCTGCAATCTCGATGTATAGTGCTTTTAATGAGCTTTCTTATGCTTTTTGGAAGTTGTGAGTTTAAGGAGACCATCGTATTTGATGAAGATGGTGGTGGAAAGGTGGCTAGTAGCTTTTTTGGTGAGCAGCTTGGCGACATTATAGAATCTCTTAAAGAGGATTCCTCAGAAATAGAATGGGAGGAGTTTAGTATGCAAGAGTTTATCGAACAGAATAAAGAAAGCATAGATAGTTTATCGCCAAAACAGCAAAAGGAAATCTATGATTTAGCCGATAGTAAAATTACCATGCAAAATAAAGATGGAGACTTGTATATCCACGTTGCCATGGACTTCGAGTCGGTAGACGACATAAACAAGAAAATCGTAGATAGCCGACGCGCTATTGGCTACTGGTTAAATGAATCTCCGTTTCCTAGCGAGGATGAAGAAACCAATAAAAATGCTTCGTTAGAAGACGAGTTGGATATACGGTACAGTTGGAAAGATAACGTGTTTGAACGGAAGACCTATATAAAAGACAGAGAGAAGTATGCCGAGGCTATAAAGGAAATGGAAAATGGAATGCTATTTGGCGGTGCATTGGATTATGTGCTAGAATACACCTTCCCTTATGAAGTAGAAGCGGTAGTGCCTGAAACGGCTACGCTTTCTTTAGATCGGAAAACCGTTAGCTTGCGATCGAGTCTTTCAAAAATATTGAAAAACCCAAACGAATTAGATTTAAAAATTACATTTAAAAAATAATAAATCCGTGAATAAATCCCTGCAAATTCAAGAACTAGGAACAAAAGATTATTTAGAAACATGGGACTACCAAGAGAAGCTTTTTCAAGAAATAATCGATGTTAAAGTCCAAAACAGACGAAATGATACTCAGGATGTAACGCCAAACTACCTTTTGTTTGTAGAACACCCACATGTGTATACTTTAGGGAAGCGTGGCAAACAACAGCATTTGTTAATCGACGAGGAAGAGTTAAAAGCAATCGGCGCCACTTTTTATGCGATAAATCGCGG
>DATGSX010000153.1:0-42792 GCA_035302145.1 Flavobacteriaceae bacterium
ATTTTTGCTAGAGACTATACCGATCGTATCATGACAGGGAACGCTGCTTTGATATTTAATATTTTTAATACCCTACTTACCATCATTCCATTGCTAATTGTTACATGGGTATTAGTATTGCTTAAAAAACAAACTTTTAAAAAGATTCCAGGAAGTAATGTGGTGTTAGCCGTGTGTTTCGCATTTATGTGGGGATTGGTTATCTGGATGTTAATACAAGACTATTCTACCAAGTCTTATGATGTAAGTTACGATGCGGTAGCTATTGAAACTGTGGTAAATGGTGAAACCCAAACAGTATATGAACCGATTACAGAAGCAAGACCATTAATGGAAGGTGAAGAAGCGGTTACCCACACCTTGCAGATAGCTACAAATAGAGACTTACAAGTAGGACAAGAGGTGGCAGCACACGAAGAGTTAGGGAAATTCATTTATTTGGATGAGGATGTAAGGGCTAATTTAAGCAATGACTACGCAAAGGCTGAGTTACCATCGGAAATTGTTATGGGGACTGTGTCTGAAGTAAAAGAAAACGAAGTGGAAATAACCGTGTCGTGGTTTAGTATCCTAAACTCTTTCTTTATTATCGCATTCGCATCCTTATTCTCTAAATGGTGGGATAGCAAGTACAACCCATCGGCTGCTATGAAGTACGGTTTGGGATTACTTGTTATGGCTATAGGATTTGGAATATTAGCTTATGGTGCTAGTATTATTCCTTCTGGATCGGAAGCTGGTGCAGTACGAGTTAGTATGATGTGGTTAATTTTAACCTATTTATTCTTAACCCTAGGGGAATTGTTCTTATCGCCAGTAGGATTATCTTATGTAAGTAAATTAGTGCCTGCGCGAATGATTGCTCTTATGTTTGGTATGTGGTACTTAGCCATTGCTATTGGGAACAAAATTGCGGCATCTTTAGGTGGAATGGTAGAGCAGGTAGAGCAAGAATACAGCTTGTCTGTTTTCTTCTTAATATTTACCGTTGTGCCTGCAATTGCTGGGGTAATCATCATATTATTAAACCCAGTTCTAAAAAGATTAATGCATGGTGTAAGGTAAGTTTATCTTACACGTCTACATAAAACAAGGGCTTTCCTCGAGATAGTTTTGAAAGCCTTTGTTTTGTTTTAAGAAAAATTATAAGCATGAAGAAGTTAATAGTATTGGCATTGTCTCTTATGGCCATAGCTGTACAAGCACAAGAGATCAATTGGATTACCATGGATGAGGCGCTAGCTGCACAAAAGAAAAACCCTAAAAAGATAGTGGTCGATGTGTATGCAGATTGGTGTGGGCCTTGTAAAATGATGGATAGAAATACGTTTACTAATAAAGACGTTATCCAATATATAAACAAAAATTTCTATGCAGTAAAGTTCGATGCAGAGGGAACCGAAGAAGTAAATTATCAAGGTAAACAATTTACAAACCCTGGATATAGGGCAGGTAAAAGAGGAAGAAACTCTACCCACCAATTTACTCGTGCTTTGCAAGTACGCGGTTACCCTAGTATGGTGTATTTTGACGAGAAAGGTGCTTTAATTCAAGCTGTACCTGGATATCAAGCGCCTCAACAATTAGAATTATACTTGAAAATGATAGCTACTGATGATTATAAGGAGATCACCTCTGCGGAATCTTGGCAAAACTATCAGAAGTCTTTCGAAGGTACTTTTCGAAAATAAAAGATTGATTACCTAACAGTATAGCTCCCTTATCTCCAGTGTAGATTAAGGGAGTTTTTGTTTCTAAACAGGTTTCTTTCCAACGTAAAACCGTATTTGGATAATTACTACCGTCCGCTATAATCTGTGTTGGCTTAAGGTCGTAAATCAATTTATCTAAATTAACTTTTGTTGAGTGTTGCAGAATTACCACCGAATTATCAGGAATCTCCTCAGGATAAGTCGCTGTGCTATCTATATGCAGATAGGTTTGTTGGTCTAGTTTAAATAATCTTGGTAGCTCTTGTTTTTGCACTTTTCGATCTCTATACGTATCCGATAATCGATTCCATAAATACGTGGTGTCTACTCCTAAGCTATTCGTAAATAAAGTAACTTCATTAGGTTTTATTTGAAGCATTAAGCTTTCTCCGAAATCCTGCAAAAGCCAGACTTCTTCTTTGGTATGAAATAGTTTAGCAATGTTTATAAGAGTTAAAAAACTAATTCCAACAATAGAAAGATTTCGCAGATAGCTATAGTCATGTTGCCAAAGAATTTGAAAAGCAAATAATAAGACCACAAAAATACCAATGCTGATGGCCATACTAGGTTTGCTTACGCTTAGAATCCACTTATCTTGAAGGGAAACCCAATGCACATAAGCATCTATTTTTTCGATTAGAAAGTTATATACTTCTATATGCCACCCGTTATAGATTTTTAGGAAGCTTAGCAAGAGAATAATCATACCACCTATGAGTAAGATGCTGAGAACGCTGAGGATAATTAAATTGCTCAATAAGAATAAGCCGGGAACTTTACCAAAGTAATGCAATGTCCATGGCAATACTCCTACTTGTGCAATGCTGCTTATAAGGATTATTTGCCATATCCATTTCAATATTAAATATTTTGGCATCCAAAAGGAAATTACTTTTGGATATAACCACAGGATAAAGAATACTGCAGAATAGCTCAGCTGAAAACCAATATGAAAAAGCCATTCTGGTTTTAGTAATAGTAATACGATATATGAGCTACCTAATATATGGAGCGAAGGTGCGGGTCGTTGCCATATCTTTGTGGCAATAAAGAAACTCAGCATGCTCACCGATCGTGTGGCTGATGGCGACATGCCGGTAAACCATGCGTATGCCCATAATCCTACCAAGCAAATTAAATATACCGGTGTTCTAGAGTAAGAAATACGTTGTAAAGGCAGGGCTAACCAAAATAACACTAGATATAATAAACCTATATGTAAACCAGAAATAGCTAAAATATGCGCTACACCTGCGTTGCTGTATTGTGTACGTCTATCGGTAGACCATTCCTCTCTATATCCTAACACCATGGCTTGAATAAGATGCTTGCTATTCTCTTTTAAACTAGTATGTTCTAAGCTTTGCAAGGCTTTTTTACGTAAAGTCCAAGAAGGTTTACTATCCGATGATATAGATTTTATAATCGCATCATCTGTAATAGTGACTCTATGAAATACTCCCAAACTTTTGTAGTAGCTTCGCATATCGATATCGAAAGGATTTACCGGATGTGGCAGAGGATGTATTTCGGTGTATATAAGTTTTTCTTGTCCTGGTTCTAAAACAACTAAACTATCCTTCTTTTGTATACGTAAAAGTATTTTTCCCCTTGCTTGAGTATGGTTTAATTGCTTTACTTTAGCCACATATTGGTGGTAATAATTAGTAGTCCTCTGATTCTCTAATATTTTTAAATAAACTAGATCTTTTTCTCCTTCGCTGTAATGGTTTTCAATGTGGTCTGGTATGTTTTTAGGTAAATGAAGAGCATATAAAGTGTAGCCAACTAATAACGTGCAGATGTAAAGTGTGCTACGTAGACCCAATCGCAGTATAGGATATCTATATAAAAGAATTAAAGAAAGCAATGCATAGCCAAGACAAAGGCTTAATGCTATTACAGAAAGGTATAAATATTCAGGAAATAAAGAGGCTAAGCCAATTCCAATACTTAGAAACAGCCCTAGTTGAAGCGTTAATATGTTTCGTATAGCATTCATTCATAACCTTCTTAATGGATTATTTACATCATTTTAATAAAGTTACAAAAGAAAATGTAAATATGCTATAGTACTCTTCGGGCTTCGGTAAAGGCTCTTTGCCAGTAAGCTTCGTTTATAGATGAGGTGATAACACCTCTGGAAGTGGAGGAGTGGATGAAAAGAATTTCACTCCCATTGACTTCTACGACAAGACCAACATGATTTATTCGGTTTCTTCGGCTATTGGTTTTAAAGAATAATAAATCCCCTGGTTGGACGTTATTTAGTTTAATTTGCTTTCCTCTACGTGCCATGTCGCTAGATATACGAGGTAGGTAAATATCTTCTGACTTAAATGCAGTGTATATTAGTCCAGAGCAATCCATTCCTTTT
Source organism: Flavobacteriaceae bacterium (assembly GCA_035302145.1). Taxonomy (GTDB): domain Bacteria; phylum Bacteroidota; class Bacteroidia; order Flavobacteriales; family Flavobacteriaceae; genus JAJYTI01. The sequence continues at coordinate 4,093 of DATGSX010000153.1, forward strand.
TTAGTAGTACCACCAAACTTATATGGAGTGCCATTAAAGCTTTTAGCTTGTTTAATAATACGATCGGTGGTAGATCTTTCAGCATATGCATCGTATTCTTCTATAGGCATTAACTCTGGGATGTCCCACTCAGGCAAATCCATGATGGGTTCTAAGTCTGATTCGCTAGAAGCAAAATAATCGCCATCGCCAGGATACTCGGTTCGTTTAACTATTTCTAATCCTAGCTCTCTTTCTGTCGTTGATTTAGACGTGCTACACGAGATAAGCGACATACTAGCCAATAGCATGCTTAAAATAGTATATCGGAAATCTAAACGCATAGTAGCTCTAGGGATTAATAGTATAGTAAAATTAAGGAAATTTAGATCTTCTTCAAACTTTCCACAATCAGTTTAGCGGTATTGGCACTTGCACCTTCACCGCCTAAGACTCTTTCTAAACGATCGTAATCCTCTTTTATTTTATTTCGGAACTTTGGATCTAATAACTTATTCAGTTCGGTCCTTAAATTCTTAATGTTAAAGTCGCCTTGGATTAATTCGGTAACAGCCTCTTTATCCATAATAAGATTAACCAAGGAAATATACTCTAATTTAATTACTTGTTTTGCAATTAAATAGGAAATATAACTCCCTTTGTAACATACCACTTCTGGAACTTTAAATAATGCGGTTTCTAGGGTTGCCGTTCCCGAGGTTACTAATGCGGCATGTGCTACATCCATTAAATTATAAGTTTCGCCAAAAACCAAAGACACTGGCTTATTACCAATGGTTGCAGCATAAAACTCAGGGTCTTGGCCAGGAGCACCAGCTATAACAAAATGGTAGTCGGCATACTCTTCTACTAAATCTAGCATGACGTGTAGCATTTTGCGAATCTCTTGTTTTCTACTGCCTGGAATAATGGCAATAATAGGTTTATTGGGCAACTTATGTTTCTCCTGAAATGCAGCTAGGCTTATTCCCTCACGATTTGCAATAGCATCTATCAGTGGGTTTCCAACAAAATGCACTGGAAAGTTATGTTTGTCTTCGTAAAAAGACTTTTCGAAAGGAAGGATAACATACATCTCATCTACCGATTGTTTTATTCCTTTAATACGTCCTTCTTTCCAAGCCCATATCTGTGGCGAAATGTAATAATGCGTAGCAAACCCTTGCTTTTTCGCCCATTTAGCAATTCGTAGGTTAAACCCTGGATAGTCTATAAAGATTATCGCGTCTGGATTAAATGCGAGAATATCTTTTTTACAGAAACTAATATTAGATAAAATAGTACGCAGATTAGCTAGTACTTCGATAAACCCCATAAAAGCCAATTCCTTGTAGTGCTTTACAAGAGTGCCACCAACATCTTGCATAAGGTCGCCTCCCCAAAATCGAAATTCCGCTTTTGGATCTTCCTTTAGTATAGCTCGCATAAGATTGGAAGCATGTAAGTCGCCAGAAGCTTCGCCCGCAATTAAATAATATTTCATAGGAATGCTTTTAATATGGTTTATTGCTCGCCCATCAGCCAGTGCTTATATTTAAATATAAAATACCTATTGCCAAGAGAATAGTAATAAGCAATACTCCTCGTGCACGATAAAATCGTTTGATTTTTAAAAAGAGAAAAAACGCTGCTAGATTTGGAATAGCTCCAATAGCAATAATTTTTCCCAACTCACCATACTGATAAGCATAGTCGAAGTTTTCCTTGAACGAACCTTCTAAAAATAACAGGAAGAATAGTAAAACTCCAAAGGTGTTGCCTATAAGTCCAATAATGGCACCTATAAGAACCTCTTTTCTTATGGTAGATCCCATTTGCTTATAGTTTCTAATGCATCGTATGCAGTTAAATCAAATTGAACAGGTACAACCGATACGTAGCCATTTTCCAAGGCCCACTCATCGGTGTCTTTACCAGAGTCTAGGTTGACAAAGTTTCCAGTTAACCAATAATACTCACGTCCATTTGGGTTAGTGCGCTTATCAAAAGATTCTTTCCATTTGGCATTTGCTTGTCTACATACCTTAGTACCCTTTATTTCTTCTGCTGGTAATTTCGGAATATTAACGTTCAATACCGTGTTTTCTGGCATGCCATGAAGTAAGGCTTGTTTACACAACTCTTCGACATATTTTTTAGAAGGCTCAAAATTCGCTTCTAAGGAACCGTCCAATAAGGAGAAGCCGATAGCTGGTATTCCTAAAGTTCCTGCTTCTACAGCTGCACTCATGGTACCACTATAAATTACGTTGATAGAGGAGTTGCTTCCATGGTTTATTCCACTAACACATAGATCTGGTTTGCGGTCGAGGATTTTGCTCATTGCTAGTTTTACACAGTCTACTGGTGTTCCACTGCTACTATAGATTTGTACACTAGGATCGGAAAGATCTACTTTATCACAATATATGGTGTTGTTCACCGTAATAGCATGTCCCATTCCACTTTGTGGAGAATCGGGTGCTACTACTACAACATCTCCAAGTTTTTTTGCTACTTCAATTAATGCTCGAATTCCTGGTGCCGAAACACCATCGTCGTTAGTAACTAATATTAAAGGTCTTTTCTTTTTTGTCATGACTCTGTTTTAATTTGAAAACAAAAATACACAAATATTTCAAGGGAATACTATGTCGTTTAACAAAAAATTAGTATCATCACCATGTAATGATGGCTTATAATATATACTTTTAAGCGGTTAATTAAAGAAAGACATGTACATGATAAAAAGCAATTTGAAATGGTTGCTGCTAGCAGTTTTTGTAGCGGTAGCATCTTGTAGTTTTACTACAAAAAATTTTACCAATGCGGACTCCGATTCTGATAAGACACTTGTAGAACTGATTACTTATGTATTGGAGGGAGGACATTTTAGTCCAATCGACTTTGATGATAAAATGTCGGAAAAGGTTTTTGAAGGCTTTATTGAGGGATTAGATCCAGCTAAACGCTTTTTCTTAAAGTCGGACATAGAAGAATTTGAGCAATATAAATATGAGATTGATGATCAGGTAAAAGCCAAAGACTTTAGCTTTTATAATTTAGTGCACGAACGGTTTTTAGACCGTAGAGAAGAAGTAAAGAAGTTTTATAAAGAAATCCTCGCTGCTCCATTTGACTTTACGGTTGAGGAAACTATGTATATTGATTACGATGAACGCGATTATCCAAAAGCAGACAAGGAACTTCATGAGCGTTGGAGAGTACAATTAAAACTCAATGTACTAGAAACGTATTACGATAAGATTGAAGAGGATAAAACTAAATCGGAAAACGATTCTGAATACACTAGTAAGTCTAAAGAGGAATTAGAAAAAGAATCTAGAGAGAGCGTTCAAAGTACATTAGATGACTATTTTGATTTTACTGATGATTTAGAGCATAAGGACTACTTTTCGATGTATTTAAATGCGATTGCAGAAGCATTCGATCCGCACACCAGTTATATGGCGCCAAGAGACAAAGATCGATTCGATACACACATGTCTGGAAAACTTGAAGGAATTGGAGCACAGCTTCAAAAAACACGAGATTATATAAAAGTAGTTAAAGTTATTTCTGGTGGTCCAGCATGGCGTGGTGAGCATTTAGAGATTGGTGACTTGATTATGCGAGTACGACAAGAAAATGAAGAAGAGTCGGTAGACATTTCTGCTATGCGATTAGATGATGCGGTGGATTTGATAAAAGGGCCAAAGGGAACTAAGGTAATTCTAACTGTAAAAAGAGTAGATGGAACGATAGAAGATGTATCAATAGAACGAGATGTAGTAGAGTTAGAAGAAACCTATGCTAAATATAGTCTGATAAAAGATGGTGATGAAGTGTATGGCCTAATCGATTTGCCACAGTTCTATTTTGATATGAATAATTACCGAACTAGAAATGCAGCTAGCGATGTGGAAAAAGCAATTAAAGAGCTTAAAGCAGAAGGGATGCAGGGGCTAGTTTTAGACTTGCGTGATAATGGTGGTGGATCTTTACGTGCTGCGATAGATATGACTGGGCTTTTTATAGAGGGTGGACCAGTAGTACAAGTGGTTTCTAGTGGGAATAGAACAGAAGTGCTTCGTGCAAAGAGGAGACCTGTAGTATGGGATGGTCCTTTAGTGATTTTAGTGAATGAAATATCGGCATCTGCATCTGAAATTCTCGCTGCTGCAATTCAAGATTATGGACGTGGAATTGTGGTAGGTAGTAAACAGTCGTATGGAAAAGGTACAGTTCAGAACCTATTAGATTTAAATGAATATGTCCGTAAAATGGACATGGATGATTTGGGGGCTTTAAAGCTTACCACTCAAAAGTTTTATAGAATAAATGGTGGCTCGACACAGTTAGAAGGTGTGAAAAGCGATGTTGTTATGCCAGATAGGTATACGTATATAGACATTGGCGAACGCGATTATAAAAATCCTATGCCGTATGATAAAATTGCTCCAGCAAACTATACAAAATGGAAGGGCTATATAGATTACGAAGAAATAGTAGAGCGTAGTAAATCTCGATTAGATACTAATCAGCGAGTGAAGATTGTGGATGATTATGCAAAATGGATTCGCGAAAGACGAGATGAAAAAGAGGTGCATTTATCCTTTGAAAAGTATAAAGCTAACATTGAACTTCGAAAAGAAAAGACCAAAGCCTTCGATACCATCAATAAGTTCGAAAACCACCTGGATTTTGCTAGTGTAAAGTCGGATTTAGAGAGAATGGAAACAGACTCTACACTTGCAGAAAGCAGGAGAAGATGGCATAAAGCTTTACATCGCGACATATATGTGGATGAAGCAGTACATGTGATTAAAGATCTGCAAATATTAGCAAAGCAAGATCCAAAACTAGTCGATAAGAATTAAAGTTTACATTGGAAACAAACCAAAATTTAGAGCATAATACGACGCTCCAAAAGTTTAGGAAAAACTTTTGGGGCGTTTTTAGCTTGAGTTATTTGTTTCTATGTGTGCTACTTGCTGTGTTTGCCTATGCTATAGCACCAGATTCATCAAAAAATGCCAATCAAATGCATCTATCCATCCACTCTAAGCCGCCAGGTTTTAGGGTTACTATGTTGGAAGTAGATGCTGAGCTAAATAAAGATGCAGATATAAGCAGCTTTTTCTTTGGTAAGCAAGCTGCAAGCTCTTTTATTCCGATAGCAGATTTTAAAATAGAAGGCAATAAACTTAAAGTATATGAGTATTCTGAGGATGGGCTAGGTCAAAGCCTGTATTTTAGTTTATCTGATTTTCCCACCTTAAATAGTTTAGACGAGGTAGAAAAACACTTTATTAAAGAGCATCGTTTTTTGCTTGGTACCGATAAGTTTGGCCGGGATTTATGGAGTCGTATTTTAATAGGCACTCGGATTTCACTAGGGGTAGGGGTTATTGCTGTTGGGATCTCGTTAATTCTTGGTATTAGTCTTGGCGCCTTAGCAGGGTATTATGGTGGAGCGATAGATAAAGTAATTATGTGGCTTATTAATGTTACTTGGTCTATTCCAACCTTGCTATTGGTAATAGCCCTGACGTTAGCCTTAGGTAGAGGCGTTTGGCAGGTGTTTCTAGCGGTTGGGCTCACCATGTGGGTAGAAGTAGCAAGAGTAGTGCGCGGGCAGGTTATGAGCGTTAAGAACATGCAGTATGTTACTGCCGCAAAGGCTTTAGGGTATAATCACCTTCGAACTTTACGCAAACATGTTTTGCCAAATGCACTTGCTCCAGTAATAATTATATCGGCAGCTAATTTTGCTAGTGCTATTCTTGTAGAAAGCGGATTGAGCTTCCTTGGAATAGGAGCACAACCACCTATGCCTAGTTGGGGCGGAATTATAAAAGACCATTACCATTATGTGTTTTTAGGGAAACCATATTTGGCATTAGTTCCTGGATTTGCTATAATGAGTTTGGTGATGGCATTTATGCTATTAGGCAATGCACTGCGCGATGTTCTTGATGTGCGTGGAAAATAAAACATAACAAAACATGACTATTGAAAAATTAATTTATCAGAATCTAGATATACTTATAACAAAGCAATCCGAAAAACCAGAAGGGCTAACCTTACAAAAGTCTATTGAGATTGGCGCCTATGTGGCAGCCGGCGTGTTGCGTTCTAGACATAAAGATCAAGGTAAGGTATTGCCAGAAGAAATAGAGGGAGTCTATACAATAGTTGGAAAGTTTTACAGCAAAAGCTTTGATACTTTCACCCAAGAAAACTTTGATCTATTAAAGAAAAGCTCCTTAGAAATGATGCAGAAACCTACTTTTGATCAAGATTTAGATGTATTTATTGAATCGATTATGGAAACAGGTAAAAGCTAGATAAACCATAGCTTATATTTAGATTCGAGCTAAAAGTCTGGTTAATATAAAATGATTAACCCAAACCTTCTGTATAAGATACAACAAACACTAGCTATTATAATCCAACTTTTATTAGGCTTGTTTTAGGACTTATTGGAGTTGATGGTAAGCTTCATATCTTGTAACTCGGTTTTAAATCCTAGCTTTTCATAGGCTTTTATAGCGGAGTTGTTTTCGCTATATACTTGTAGCCGAACATGCTTAATTCCTCTTTTTTCGGACCATTTTAAAGCAGCCTGTATAATTTTTGCGTTAATACCTTTTCCGCGATATTCAGGTGCTACATACATGAATCCTAAATAAGTATATTCATCGTAAACAAATTGTGGTAAACCTTCTTTAATTAAAGCATAACCAGTAGCGATAATTTTACCATCAATCTCACCCACGAATACTGCCGAGTCTTTTCCGCTTATCAAGGAATGAAGGTTGTAGTATTTGGCGTCCTCTTTTTCTATATCTTCATTAAAAGCTCGCTCATAGTCAATTACTTCTTGTTCATACTTCAACAATATCGGCATGTCTACCAAGCGTGCTTTTCGGATTACTAAATCAATCATGTTTGTTTTGTTAGTATTGGAAAGGTACTAAAAGAATAAAGTAATGAAAATTATTAAAGGGGCTAAATATCTCTATGGGGAATGAAGCAAACAAAATCAGAGAATTAAGTTTAAAAGTACGTCATAACTTAACAACTTATACTCATTAAAAAAATGATGTAGGACTAGGTCAAAAAAAACAGAAGCTACTAATCAACTATTTTAATTAGTAGCTTTTATAATTATGAAAATGATAGGTTATCTATCTAGTCTTTTCATCTTCATATTTTTCTTTTGTTGTTGTTTCATTTGTTGCTGTTTCATTTGATGATTGCGCCGATTTCCATCTCGCATTTTCTCTCTAAGCTTTTCTGATTTCTCTCTTTGTTCAGGCGTAAGAATCTCTTGAACTTCTTTGTGTTGCTCCTCTTTTAAGCTCGAGATTTGTTCTTCTAATTTCTGAATTTTCTCCGCTCTTTTGGCATGAATCATTTCAATTTTTTTCATTTGTTCATCGGTCAACGAAAGTTCTTCTTGCATCAATTTATGACGCTTTTCTTGGTGGAGTTTTTGACTTCTTTCGGACTGGAGTTGTTTATTTTGGAGTTTGATATCTTTTTGTGCCGACATGGAGTTTACTCCAAAAATCAACAGTAAACATACTACTACATACTTTAAGTTCTTCATTGTTACTTGATTTTTAATGATTTAGTCTTACAATATAGCGAAATAAGCTCGGTTTGTTCTTATAAAAATGAAGTAAAATGAATTTATTTGTTAATTGATTGGGTGGTGTTCTGTGGGAGATGTAGTACCGTTTGTTAGGTTACATCCATTCGCTGTCCGTCTAATCGGATTAGAATAAATAGTAATATAGTGAAACCCCATAAGCTAGAACCTCCATAACTAATGAATGGTAGTGGGATTCCTACGGTAGGTGAAATTCCTATAACCATACCTATATTAATAGAAAAGTGAAAGAAAAATATTGCTGCAACAGAGTATGCATAAATCCGTTTAAACTGTGACTTTTGGCGTTCAGCAATGAAGACTATTCGGATGATTAAAAAGCAAAACAACAGTACTATAGAAGCTGCTCCTATAAACCCCCACTCTTCGCCTACCGTACTAAAAATATAGTCGGTATGTTGTTCTGGTACAAATCTGCCTTTGGTTTGCGTACCCTGCAGCCATCCTTTACCTGTTAAGCCACCGCTACCTACAGCGATTTCACTTTGATTGGTGTTATATCCTATCCCCTGATTATCTACTTCATGACCAAGTATAATATTAAATCGATCTCTATGGTGTTGTTTAAATACATTTTCAAAAATGTAATTAACTGAAAATGCTAGTACCACGGCAGTTATAAAAATGGTAATATACTTGGCGATACTTGGTTTAGGTTTACGCTTAAGCCTAAAGAAATAAAAGGTGCCAACTACAAGAAGAGAGATTAAGCTAACCCATACTACCCCAATCGCTAAGGTGCTTATAAATATTACGGTTGCAAATAAACCTAAGAACAAATAGATGAAATGCAATCCCTCTCTATAAAGCGGAAATATAAAAGCTAAATAGAGAATAGCCATTCCTGGGTCGGGTTGTAAAAGGATTAAAATAGCAGGAATGAATATAATTATAAAGGCACGTACTTGATCTTTAAACGTTTGAAAGTTCGTGTCTATTTCACTTCCAAATTTAGCTAATGCCAAAGCTGTAGTTGCTTTAGTAAATTCTGCCGGTTGAATGCTGAAACTTGCAAAAGAGTACCATGCTTTTTGTCCTGATATAGTAGTGCCAAAGAAAAACAATCCTAATAGAGAAAGCATTGACACCACGTATATTACCCCAGCGAATCGTTCATAAAATTTAGAGTCTATAGCCAGTACAAAAGCTATAATCGGTACGCTAAGTAAAATCCATACCAGTTGTTTTCCGTAGATTGTTTGAAAATCAAAGATTGATGTTCCTTCACTATCAAAGGATGCGGAATATATATTTACCCAACCTGCTGCTATTAAAAGAACATATAGAAATATAAGTGTAAAGTCGTACTTAGCTAATTTATGAAGTCTTCCTGCCATATTTATTAATCGGTATTAAGAGATAGGTTTTCATACGGCTTTGCATATTCCTCTTGTAAGCTTCCATTTAAAATGAAATCCTCTATATCGGTTCGTGTTACTTCGCCATTGATATATTTTTCTATGAGGAGGCTGGCTATTCTTGCTGCCCACCGCGAACCCCAATAACCATTTTCTACTAGAATAGCCAATGCGATTTGTGGGTCTTCTACTGGTGCGAAAGCTACAAATACAGAATGATCGGTAAGCCGCATTGTTTTTCCACCTATTCGGATAGAGTTTTCTGCTGTTCCGGTTTTACCTGCTATTCTTACCCCTGGCACATTGTATTGGCCTACTGCTCCAGAGTTATATATATCCTCCATTCCTTCTATAACCGAATCAAAGTGTTGGCTATCGATGGTAGTGTAGTGTTTTGTGGTGAAATTTTGTGGTAAGGTATCTACATCATAAATGCGTTTTATTATATGAGGGGTATAATACCAACCTTTATTAGCGATAGCTGCTGTAAAGTTTGCCATCTGTATAGGCGTAGTTAATATTTCCCCTTGTCCAATTCCATTGGATATGGTAGCAGTAGCATACCAGCGATATTTCGGATATTGGTAGTGTCGGTTGTAATAATCTGCATCGGGAACATGCCCAGGTCTACCAATAGGAAGATCGTATCCAAGAAAATCACCCAGCCCAAAACTACTTAAATGCTTATTCCATGCGTCCATCCCTTCCTGTGGTGATGGATATTTCTCTATAATACTGCGATATTTAGCCGAAAAATAGGTGTTACACGAAACGGATATAGCCGACTTCATGTTTACAGGCGATATGTGTGGGCGGCAACCTAATGGTCTTCTTGCACCATAATGATATGCACCAAAGCAACTCATGTTTTCATTGCTGGTGGCAACTCCTTCTTGTAAAGCTATTAATCCAGTTAGCATTTTAAATGTGGACCCTGGAGGATATTCTGCTTGTAAAGATCGATCGAATAGGGGACGGGAAATGGTGTCGTACCAAAGTTTATTAAAATTTCTAGAGCGTTCACGTCCAACTAGTAAGCCTGGATCATAACTAGGAGCACTTACCAAAGCTAAAATTTCACCGGTTTTAGGTTCTAAAGCTACAATTCCTCCTCGTTTATTTACCATAAGTTCCTCGCCGTACTTTTGAAGTTCGGCATCTATGGTAATCATAATGTCATGACCACGTTTGGGTAGGGTATCGTATTTTCCGTTTTTATAGGGACCTATAACTTGATTGAATCGGTTCTTTTGTAAATAACGAACACCTTTCTCGCCACGTAAAACCTCTTCATATTGTTTTTCAACTCCTTGAATTCCAATTAAATCTCCAGATTGGTAATATGGATTCCTGTTTATTATGCTTTGATTTACTTGCGCTATATAGCCTAATATATTGGCTGCATGCTTGGTTTGATAATCACGTAAAGCTCGTTTTTGTATATAAAATCCGTGAAATTTGCGCATTTTCTCGGCTAAATAGGCATATTCAGCTTTATTAAGCTGTGGTACAACAACCGATGGTAGCCTAGGGGAATATCTTTTTGCTCGAGCTAAGATGTTTTCAAAATCTGCCACCTCGATCTTTAGTAATTGACAAAGCTCTAAAGTATCTAGCTTACGAATGTCATTCGGAACCACCATGACATCATAGGAAGGTTGATTGGAAACAATTAATTCGTTATTTCGATCGTAAATGTAACCACGTTGTGGGTAGTCGTACATTACTTGGATGGCATTGTTCTCGGATTTTATTTGAAACGAACTATTATAAATCTGTAAATAGTATAATCGACCTAGAAAAACAAGGCTAGTAATTATGGTTACTGCTATGAGTAATACTTTTCTCATCGATTAGGAATTCTGCTGAAAATTATAATTATACAATAGATAAGGATACTGCTTAATATACTAGTTACGAATGTAGACTCCAAAGTTTGTAAAAAGAGCTTTATGCTAAAGTTTTCCAAAGCAAATAGCGTTAAATGATGGATAAATACCATGGATGCTAGATAAACCATTTGCTGTTTAAACTCTGCTTGGGTGAGTTTTATATTATTGTGTTCGAAGCTAACTCCAAATGAAATTTTTAATAAGGTGGGGCGTAAATAAGCTATGAGTACACAAGCACCTGCATGTACACCTCCAGTATTGCTATAAATATCCATGCTAAGGCCTAACAGAAAACCTAAAAATATAAGTAGGTTTTTGTTGGTGTTTAAAGGGAAACCAAGAATGAAGATTATGTAGATAAAGGGAGAGCTGTATCCGAACAACTTAATGTTGCTCATGACAAGGATTTGAACAGCCAACAAAATGATAAAGCGAAATACTTGGATAAGTACATTATTCAATCCCATTATTCGAAGCTTCTTGTAGGTTTATTATTTCTTGATAATCAAAATTATGTATTAGATATACCGAGTTTAAACTCGTCATATCTGCAAAGAGTTTTACACGAATCGTAAATGCGTTGTTTATTTCATCGAGCACGTAGTCATCGATAATACCAATATGGATTCCTTCTGGAAAAATGGTTGATTTTCCTCCAGTTACTATGGTATCGCCAATAGAAAACTCTGTATGTCTTGGAATATCGATTAGGTGTACATGCAATGGGTCACGAATCTTTTCCCAAACCAATAATCCAAAGTGATCTGTTTCTTTTAATTTAGCGTTAATCTGGCTTCTTGTGTTCAAAATAGATTGAACGGTAGCGTAATTTTCTGATGTCTTATTTACTATTCCTACTATTCCGTTAGGTGTAATAACTCCCATATCTATTTCTACACCATCTTTTGCACCTTTGTTTATAGTTAGAATATTATGGCTCTTGGTATAGCTGTTAGATATAACTTTAGCAGGAGTAAATTGAAAGGCGAAATCGTTACTAATACTATCAATCTTATCCTGGTCTATCCTGTTTTCATTGTGTAATAGCTCTCGTAGATAAGCATTTTCTTCTTGTAAAAGTTCGTTGTCTTTTTTTAAATGAAAATAATCTCCTACAGAGCTAATATTTTTTTGCATCCCTCCAACTAAATGCGAGGTGGAGTTAACATATTTGGTGCTATGAAAACTATGTGCTTGAATGGTCAGATAAACCGATATTGCAAATAGCAGGAAGAATAACAAAAGGCTTTTGTTCCTTATGAAAAATAATATTACTTGCTGCATAGTTTATCTGTTCCACGAATTATTTAATCAAGACATTTTTATATTTATCTAGATGTTTTAAGCATAAGCCGGTACCACGAACTACCGAACGCAAAGGATCTTCTGCAATGTATACAGGTAAATCTGTTTTTTGTGATAAACGCTTATCTAAACCTCTTAACATACTACCACCACCGGTTAAGTAAATTCCAGTATTGTAAATGTCTGCAGCCAGTTCTGGTGGTGTTTGCGCTAGGGTTTCCATTACGGCGTCCTCTATTCTAAGTATCGACTTGTCTAATGCTTTTGCAATTTCACGATAGGATAATAGAACCTGTTTTGGTTTTCCTGTTAGCAGGTCTCTACCTTGTACAGCAAGTTCCTCTGGTGGGTTTTCTAAATCTTCTGTTGCTGCTCCAATCTGAATTTTAATGTTCTCTGCAGTACGTACTCCTACATAAAGGTTGTGTTGGGTACGCATATAGTATATAATGTCATTGGTAAATATATCACCAGCGATTTTCGCCGACTTGTCGCAAATAATTCCACCAAGAGCTAGAACGGCAATTTCGGTGGTTCCTCCACCTATATCTACTACCATATTACCTTTTGGTTGCATAATATCGACACCAATACCTATAGCTGCTGCCATAGGTTCATGTACAAGATAAACCTCTTTAGCATTTACGCGTTCGGCACTTTCTTTTACAGCACGCATTTCTACTTCGGTAATACCACTAGGTATACATATAACCATGCGTAAGGAAGGGGTAATCCAGCGCTTTTTTAACTCCGGGATTTCTTTGATAAACATACTTATCATTTTTTCGCTGGCATCGAAATCCGCAATAACCCCATCTTTTAACGGACGAATTGTTTTTATATTTTCGTGGGTTTTTCCTTGCATCAACTTTGCCTCACGTCCTACCGCTATAATCTTACCTGTGGTGCGGTCTCTAGCAACTATAGAGGGCGCATCTACCACCACTTTGTCATTATAAATGATCAAAGTGTTGGCAGTCCCTAAGTCTATAGCTATATCCTGTGTTAAGAAATCAAAAAATCCCATATTTTCTAAAGGTTATAAATAACCAGAGTTTGTAATGTTAATTATGTTTTAGTGCTTAAAGTGGCGTGTGCCGGTAAATACCATTGCCATTTTTTCTTTATCGCAATATGCAATACTGTCCTCGTCTTTTATAGATCCACCTGGTTGAATAACCGAACGAATTCCCGCTTGATTGGCTATCTCTACAGAATCAGCAAAAGGGAAGAAAGCATCGCTGGCCATTACCGCATTTTTCAGGTCAAAGTCAAAGGAATTCGCCTTTTCTATAGCCTGTTTTAAAGCATCTATTCGCGAAGTCTGACCAGTACCACTAGCACAAAGCTGTTTGTTTTTAGCCAAGACTATCGTGTTGGATTTTGTGTGCTTGCTAATTTTTGAAGCGAATAATAAATCTTCGATTTCACTGTCAGAAGGCTTCTCTTTTGTAACGTAGGTTAGGTGCTCTTTAGTATCTGTAATGTTGTCTTTATCTTGTACTAACGTACCGTTTAAACACGTGCGTATTTGTTTTGAAGGCAAGGTTGTTTTCTTTTGCTTTAAAAGGATTAGATTTTTCTTTGTAGAAAGAATCTCCTTGGCTTCTTTACTAAATGAAGGTGCGATTACTACTTCGCAGAAAAGCTTGTGTATTTCGTCTGCTGTATCCTTGTCGATTTCGCTATTGCTGATAAGAATACCACCAAAAGCAGAAACTGGATCGCCTGCAAGTGCATCTAAATAAGCTTTTTGAACCGTATCTCGCTGAGCAACTCCGCACGCATTATTGTGCTTTAATATTGCGAATGTCGGTTTCTCGCCTACAAATTCGTTCATAAGATTTACTGCTGCGTCTACATCAAGTAAATTGTTGTAGCTTAACTCTTTGCCTTGCAGCTTGTCGAACATAGCTTCCATGTTGCCATAGAAGTATCCTTCTTGATGAGGATTCTCTCCATATCGAAGTTTTTGACCATTAGTCTCACTAACTTTTAATCCTATAATATTTTCTTCTTCATTAAAGTAATTAAAGATAGCCGTGTCGTAATGTGAGGACACATGGAAGGCACGTGCCGCAAAGTTTTTGCGTTGTTCTAGAGTAGTGCTTCCATTTTGATTATCTAGGATGTGCAATAGATCATTATAATCTTGCTTTGAAGAGATACATAGCGTGTCGTGGAAATTTTTTGCAGCAGCGCGAATTAATGAAATGCCGCCGATATCGATTTTTTCGATTATGTCTTCCATATCTGCGCCAGATGCTACTGTATCTTCGAATGGATATAGATCTACAATAACTAAATCTAACTGAGGTATGTCGTATTCCTCCATTTCCTTTACATCTCCAGAGTGATTGGATCGATTTAAGATACCTCCAAAAACTTTAGGATGTAAGGTTTTTACCCGTCCTCCAAGTATAGAAGGATAGTCGGTAATGTTTTCTACAGGAATAACTTCGATTCCTAGGTCTTTTATAAACTTTTCTGTTCCTCCAGTAGAATAGATGGTAACTCCTAATTTATCGAGTTTTTGTGCAATTGGTGCTAGTCCATCTTTATGAAAAACAGAGATTAATGCAGATTGAATTTTCATAGCTGGTGCCTTGGCATAAAAATTAAGTAGCAAAAATAAACAATTACTGACTATTTGTGTAACAATAACTAGGAGATTTAGTCTTATAAAACACAAGAATTAGCATTCTAACATTCTACCTTGTTTATTAAAGGATGTATTTTTTAGTTGGTTATATTGATTATGTTGGATTAGGGTGGGTGCTTCGGGTATTTTTTAAATTGAATTAGATAAATTATGCGTGTGTTTTTTAGAGTTTTACAAGAGAGTTTGAACTTTGCTTTAAATGCATTGCGGGCTAATAGGTTGCGTACCTTTCTATCGCTGTTAGGTGTGACTTTTGGTATCTTTTCTATTGTTGCAGTTTTGGCGGCAGTAGATTCTATGAAGCACGAAATAATATCTAGTTTCGAAGATATGGATTCACGAACCATATTTTTAAGCCGAATGGCTTTCGGTCAAACCGATGTGCCTTTGTGGAAACGTCAGCAATATGTGGACATAAGTTTTGACCAATATGTGAGTTTAAAGCATACTGCCGATGAGAATGAAGTTCTATGTTACAACATGTGGTTGCCAAGCCAAAACCTTCGCTATAAAGATAATATGATAGAAATGGTGCGCATGCAGGCAACAACCGATGAGTACCCACTTGTAGATCCAGTTACTCTTGCCCATGGACGTTACTTTAACGAATATGAATCTCATTTAGGTGCGTCGGTTATAGTTATAGGTAATGATATTGCTAAGAATTTATTTGGTAATCCAGACTTGGCTTTGGGTAAACAGATAAGGGTAATGGGTAAGCGCGCTACGGTAATTGGGGTAATTGAGAAGCAAGGTGAGAGTATGTTTGGTCCGTCAAGAGATAATTTAGCATTTATTCCTATAAACCTTGGGCGTAGTGTATATGGTTCTAGTTCGCGAGCGACAACTTCTGCTATTATAATAAAACCAGATCCATCTTCCGACCCCGAAGCATACAAGGCTGGATTAGAGTCGCGAATGCGAAGTATTAGAGGATTGGATGTAAATTCAGATAATGATTTTTTCATTAATGAAATCGAAGGGTTTTCAGATTTCGTTGACCAAATAACAGGAACACTTAACACCATTGGGTTTGTTATTAGTGGCTTCTCTTTGTTGGTTGGGGGTTTTGGAATTGCAAACATTATGTTTGTTAGTGTAAAAGAGCGCACGAATATCATTGGAATTCAAAAAGCTCTAGGAGCCAAGAATCGTTTTATTTTATTACAATTTTTATTCGAAGCCGTTATTCTATCTGTCCTAGGCGGCTTAATCGGGATAATGGTGGTTTTCCTTGGATTTGCTGGGCTGAATGTTATGGTGCCTAATTTCGTTTTTATATTATCGCCATTTAATATATCCATAGGACTCTTGATTGCTTGTTCTATAGGTTTTGTGTCTGGTATTTTACCCGCTTTATCTGCTTCCAAATTAGACCCAGTAGATGCAATTCGAACAGGAATGTAGTGGAGTACTGGTTTTTATTTTTACTTTTGATTGGAAAAATAATATTTAACTTAATAATTGAAATATGAGAAGATTATCTTTAGTTGTCTTAATGGGTTTGGTCATGATTAGCTTTTCGTGTAAAGACTCTACAAAAGATAGTGAGAAAGAAGTAGAGGTGAAGGAAGTTACAAGAGTGGAAGAGAAAAAAGAAAAGTATGTCTTGAACAAGAATGATGTGTACTTTGAAGGATCTGATGTTACAGCTAAACTTTTTGAGGTGTATCAAAAGATTAGTGAAAATCTTGTAAATGGAGATTTAGAAGGTGCAAAAGAGTACGAGAATACTTTGCTAGAGATTATTCATAGCGATGAAATAAATAAATGGTCACGGGTAGAGCAGATAATTAAAAAACTTTCTGAGATTAAGGATTTGGATACCTATCGTGTAGGTTTCTTTGACTTGACTAAAGAATTGGAGATGCCGTTTAAAAAGGAAATTACTAAAGGGGAGGTGTATATGCAATATTGTCCAATGGCATTTAATAATAAGGGAGCATACTGGTTTGCATCGGATAAGGAGATTATGAACCCATATTTTGGAGATGAAATGCTACACTGTGGTGGAGTAAAAGAGACTTTTAAATAAAAAAGCTTTACGGATTGTAATAATAAAACAAGAGCCGAATAGACGCACGTCTATTCGGCTCTTGTTTTATATATGTTTAATTTATGCTTGCTGAAGTTTTCTGTTTAGCGTCATCCACCCACCGCCGTTGTAAACATTAAAACCTTGTGCTTTAAGTGAGCGTCTAGCAGCGCCACTACGCATACCGGTTGCACAACATAAAATAATAGGTGTGTCTTTTTTAAATCTTGACATCTTATTTTGCAGGGATTCTAAGGGGATATTTTTTGACTTTTTTATATGTCCGCTCGAGAACTCTGCTAAGGTGCGCACATCTATTATGATAGCACCTTGCTCTACTAGTTCTTTATAATTTACTTTTGGTTTTAATCCAAATATTCTGGCTAGGAAACTCATTGTTGATTAACTTTAAAGTTTACGCTTAGCCAAGAGCCACCATTTTCGCAGTCTAAGCCTTTTTGTTTAAAGTAGTCGGTAGCTTGTCCGCTTCTAGCACCACTTACACAGCAAAAAATAATAGGCTTATCCATTTTCATTAACTCTTCTTCGTGCTCTAAGATTTCTAATAAAGGAATATTCTTAGATCCAGCAACATGACCTCCCATAAATTCTTCTCGGGTGCGTACGTCTATTATTATACAATCGTTTATGTTCATTAAAATACGTTTGATGTTTTAATATTCAAATGCAAAGATAAATTATAGTGTTCAATAATTATGTAGCATAAGTTACAGTTAACAGATTTCTTAGGAACTGCTTATACTTAGCTACTAAAAGTAAGAATTAATAATGAGAGATAGTGTCATTAATTTGGTCAGGATAGGTATTTAAAGCTAAAAAGCGCCTTAAGTAATTCAAGGCGCTTTTTAGAATATTTATTTAAGGAAGGTTTACATCATTCCTGGCATTCCTCCGCCCATTGGTGGCATGGCAGGTGCATTTTCCTCTTTGATGTCTACTAGTGCACACTCAGTAGTTAGAATCATTCCGGCAACTGAAGCAGCATTTTCTAATGCTATTCTAGTTACTTTTTTAGGGTCAATGATTCCTGACTTAAGCATGTCTACGTAGGTTTCTGTTTTTGCGTCGTAACCAAAGTTTCCTTTTTCTTCCTTCACTTTGTTTACTACTACAGAACCTTCATTTCCAGCGTTGTTAACGATGGTACGAAGTGGCTCCTCAATAGCTCTTGCTACGATTTTAATTCCAGTTGCTTCATCTTCCGTTTCGGTTTCGATGCTATCGAATGCTTCTAGTGAGCGTAAAAGAGCTACACCACCACCTGCAACGATTCCTTCTTCTACTGCTGCTCGAGTAGCGTGAAGTGCGTCGTCTATACGGTCTTTCTTTTCTTTCATCTCTACCTCGCTAGCAGCACCTGCGTAAAGAACCGCAACTCCTCCTGCAAGTTTAGCAAGACGCTCTTGTAGCTTTTCTTTATCGTAATCGCTTGTAGTGCTTTCTATCTGAGCTTTGATTTGATTTACTCTAGCTTTGATATTGTCTTTATCACCTGCACCATTTACAATAGTCGTATTGTCTTTGTCTATGGTAACGTTCTCTGCAGTACCTAACATATCGATTGTAGCGTTTTCAAGAGTAAAGCCTCTATCTTCAGAGATCACCGTACCACCTGTTAGGATTGCGATGTCTTCTAACATAGCTTTACGTCTGTCACCAAATCCTGGTGCTTTTACAGCAGCGATTTTAAGCGAACCACGTAGTTTGTTTACTACTAAAGTTGCTAAAGCTTCTCCATCGATATCTTCTGCTATAATCAACAATTCTTTTCCTTCTTGAGCAACAGGCTCTAAGATTGGAAGTAAGTCTTTCATAGTAGAGATTTTCCTGTCGGTCAACAAGATGTATGGATTGCTCATCTCTACTTGCATTTTTTCGCTATCGGTAACGAAGTAAGGAGATAGGTAACCACGGTCGAATTGCATTCCTTCTACAACGTCTACATAAGTTTCTGTTCCTTTTGCTTCTTCTACAGTGATTACACCTTCTTTACCAACTTTACCAAAAGCATCGGCGATAAGCTCACCAATAAGTTCGTCGTTATTAGCAGAGATAGTTGCAACTTGCTTTATTTGCTCTGAAGAGTTACCTACATCTTTAGCTTGTTTTTCTAAGCTTTTAGTTATTGCAAGCACTGCTTTGTCTATACCTCTCTTTAGGTCCATTGGGTTGGCACCAGCTGTAACGTTTTTTAAACCTTCGTTTACAATAGCTTGTGCTAATATGGTTGCAGTAGTGGTTCCGTCACCAGCAAGATCGTTGGTTTTAGAAGCTACTTCTTTTACCATTTGCGCTCCCATGTTTTCAAGCGTATCTTCTAGCTCTACTTCTTTAGCTACCGATACACCATCTTTGGTTACATGAGGGGCACCGAAAGAACGTCCTAATACTACGTTACGTCCTTTTGGGCCAAGAGTTATTTTTACTGCGTTGGCTAGTGCGTCTACTCCGCGCTTTATGCCATCACGTGCTTCAAGATCAAAAATTATTTCTTTTGCCATATTGTATGTATAATTTTATAGTTTAAATTGAATGAGGTTAAATAATTGCAAGGATGTCATCTTCTCTCATTATCAGATAATCCTTTCCTTCGAAGTTTAATTCGCTGCCAGAATACTTTCCATAAAGTACCATATCTCCTTTTTTAACAGTCATTTCATGGTCTTTCGTTCCTTTACCTACAGCTACTACTTTTCCTTGTAATGGTTTTTCTTTAGCTGAATCAGGAATGATGATACCTGAGGCTGTTTTGGTTTCTGCTTCTTGCGGCTCTACCAAAACACGATCCGAAAGTGGTTGAATTTTTAACGCCATTTTCTATAAAGTTTTAAATTGTTAATTAACGATATGTAATATTTCTGCTATCCAAGATGCACAAAGTATGCCAAAGCAATTTGACTGCAATTATGCCAAATAAAAATGCCAACTTGTCACTGCAAGTTGGCATTTAGTTACTATGAATATGTTTTTAACTACTCTTTCTCGGTATCCAGTGTAGCTTCAATATCAGCGTCAGTTGGAATAGTTTGGGTAGGAATAGCTTGGTTATCGTCAAATAAGTCATGCTGTGCACTAGCGCCACCTGTCATCAACGATACGTTAGAAAGTAGGATTAGTGCTAAAAGGATAATTGCAAGAGTCCAGGTGCTTTTATCTAAGAAGTCAGATGTTTTCTTAACACCACCCATTTGCTGTCCTCCACCACCGAAAGATGCAGATAGCCCACCTCCTTGTGGATTTTGAACCATGATAACGGTAACCAATAAGAAGGCTACAAAAATGATTAAGATAACGAATATTGTAAATGTGCTCATATTGCTTTTTAATTAGTAAGTTTTTCTATTGCCCGAATTTTGTCTGCAAAGTAACCACTTTTTTCTGGATTTTTCAAAATTAATATTTTATATGCTTGAATTGCCTTTTTATAGTTCTTTTGTTGCAGATAAACTCGAGCTAATGTTTCGGTCATCAAAGATTTTGGCGCTTCGTTGTTAAATTCTAATTCCAATTCATCCGCTTCCCTTTTGTTAAAGGTCTCAGGCTTTCTCTTAGGTCTAGGATTATTCTTTAAAAAGGTGTCTACCATATGAATAACTTTCTCGGTTTTTGGAGTTTTGTTACTATCATTGGATTCTTTGGTTTCTTCCTTTATATCTTTCTTCTCTTGGTTCTCTTGGTTCTCTTGGTTCTCTTGGTTCTCTCGATCTATCGGTTTGCGACTTGTAAGTTGCAACCACTCTGAGAAAGAATAAATGTCTTCCTTATTAAAAGATAAGGGTTGGTCTAACTCCAATATCTCTTTTGCAGTATCCTCATCTATATCTTCAGACTCTTCTGGTTCTTTTTTGTCGTAGATTGGTTCTTCTATGGCTGTCTCTTGTTTTTTATCAGAGACTTTAGCCTCACTTTCTTCTTCGATGCTTATCTCTGTTTTTTCCAGATATGCTTCTTTATCTACAGGTTCTGAATCTATTATGTTTTTTTCTTCTGTACTTGCCTCCTTAGAAGCAAAGGACTCAGAAGTTATGAATTGAAATAACACATCTCTGTCGGTAGTATGTGCAGCAGTTTTTCGTAATGCATCGTTGTATAGCTCACTGTTTTTTTGCTTGTAAATTTTTAATTGCAATGCTCTTGCACTCTGTAGGTAAGGGTGTTCCTCAAGAAGTTTTTCTAGCTTCTCTAGATCTTCCTCTACAGTGGTTTCAGGATTGCTAAGCAAGTTTTTAAAGTGATGTGGGTCTAACATAAATACTACCAGTTTGCTAAGGATGCGTTGAATATATCTTGTGTAATTCTTTCGAATATTTCTTCGGTAGCGGTGCTTAATTGGCCGCCAACTAGCATAGCGCCACCTTCATAATCAAAATAATGAGAGAAGCGTCTTTCAAAATCTTTTTCAGGGTTTACTGTGTTTATAAACCGTACATTAACTGCTATAGTAAGTCGGTTTTGTGCTGCCCTGTGCTCTGCGGTTGCAGTAATAGGCGCAACATAATACTCTACAATCTCACCTTCAAAGATAAGATCGCCACCTGCATTGGTTTGCGATAAACTTGTTTGATTAAGCATGAGGGCTTGCAACGCATCGGTAAAATCTCTAGAAATAGAAGGTTCTACCAAAGGTGCTTCGTTTCTAAAATAATTCACTTGAAACGTCTTCGTGGTGTTATAATCTATATCTGCTCCCGTGAAAGAATAAAACTTACAACTAGCAAACAAGATGCTCACCGTTGATAGGAGCAAGATAAAATTAAAGGTCTTCTTCATTCTAAAGATCGTATTGTTTAATTTTTCGATATAAAGTGCGCTCCGAAATTCCTAATTCTTCTGCTGCAGCTTTTCTTCGGCCATCGTGTTTTTTCAACGACCTTTTGATTAACTCAAGTTCTTTTTCCTGAAGGGACAAAGACTCTTCTTCTTCGACTTCCTCTGCATAATCATAAGACACCTGTTGCTTCTCCTGACTGGTAGGAACATCAAGTAGCTCTATATTTGGTTTTACGGTAGTTTCGCCTTGTGGTTTTGCATCGAAATTCTCATATATCTGTTCAATAAGCCCTGAATGTTCTTTTTCTACATTATCTATATCGCCAGATTTGAGTAATTCTAGGGTTAAGGATTTTAAGTCGTTGATATCTCTTTGCATGTCGAACAAGACCTTATATAGGATTTCCCTTTCACTACTAAAGTCGCTTTTAGACTTAGATGTTTTTACCAAGGCTGGTAGATAACTTGACATTTCTGGTAAATAATGTTGAAGGGTAACAGCATCTATCTCTCTGTCTTGTTCTAAAACCGATATTTGCTCCGCAACATTGCGCAACTGACGAATGTTTCCAGACCATCGATAATTTACTAATAAATCTACAGCACTATCGTCTAATCGTACCGTGGGCATTTTATATTTGTGTGCAAAGTCCGAAGCAAACTTACGGAACAATAGATGTATATCGTCTTTCCTTTCTCTTAAAGGTGGTAAGTTTATATCTACTGTGCTTAAGCGATAATATAAGTCTTCACGGAATCGTCCGCTTTTTATAGCCTCATTCATATCAATATTGGTAGCGGCTATTATTCGGACATCGGTTTTTAGAATTTGTGAGGATCCAACTTTCATGAACTCCCCATTCTCTAGAATTCTAAGCAATCGCACCTGAGTAGACAAAGGCAGTTCGCCAACTTCATCCAAGAAAATAGTACCTCCATCGGCTGTTTCAAAATAACCGCTTCTGGCTGTGTTAGCACCGGTAAAGGCTCCTTTCTCGTGTCCAAACAGTTCACTATCTATAGTTCCTTCTGGTATGGCACCACAGTTTACAGCTATATATTTAGCATGTTTTCTGTGAGATAGTGAGTGGATAATTCGAGGAATGCTTTCTTTTCCTACGCCACTCTCGCCAGTAACCAATACCGAAATATCGGTAGGTGCTACTCTAATCGCTTTTTCTAAGGCAAGATTCAACTTTGAATCGTTACCTATAATTTCAAAACGTTGTTTTACCGCTTGGATTGACATACTATTAACTCTTATTATCTTCTACTTAATTACTGTTGGTTTTTGCTATATCCTACTGCTTTCCCAATAAGTGTAGCAGTGGTGCAATCGTGAATATCTACCAGAACATAATCGCCTGGTTTATAATCTTCTTTAGGGAAAACTGCGACAATATTGTGTTCCGTTCGCCCGCTCCATTCTTCCTCCGATTTTTTGGATTCTCGTTCTATAAGAACTTCCACCTGTTTATTTAAATATTGTTTTGTCCTGTAAGCGCTATGTTTTTGCTGTAAGTTAATAATTTCAGTAAGTCGCTTTCTTTTGACTTCCTCAGGCACATCGTCTTCTAATCTTCTAGCTGCTAGTGTCCCTGGACGCTCAGAATACATGAACATATACCCGAAACTGTACTTAACATATTCCATTAAGCTTAGTGTTTCTTGGTGGTCTTCATCGGTTTCGGTAGGGAATCCGATAATCATATCATGAGAAATAGCGCAATCTGGAATAATACGGCGAATTTTATCGATCAACTCTATGTATTCCTCACGAGTATGTTGGCGATTCATCTCCTTTAGAATTCTCGTACTACCACTTTGTACAGGTAAGTGAATATAATTGCAAATGTTATCATATTTCGCAATGGTATGCAAAACATTATCACTCATGTCTTGTGGATTGGATGTAGAGAAGCGTATGCGCATATATGGCTGTGCTTCGGCAACTAACTTCAATAATCCTGCGAAATCTATGGCCGTTGCTTGTTGAATGGGACTTGCTTTATGGAAGTCTTTTTTCAGCCCACCTCCATACCACAAATAACTATCTACATTTTGTCCTAATAGAGTTACTTCCTTATAACCCTTGCTAGCCAAATCATTTACTTCGGCAACAATACTTTCTGGACTTCGGCTTCGCTCTCTACCTCGGGTAAATGGCACCACGCAAAACGTGCACATGTTATCGCATCCACGCGTAATACTTACAAAGGCTGTTACTCCATCGCCACCTAGGCGTACAGGGGATATGTCGGCATAAGTTTCGTCGCGCGAAAGTATAACGTTTATGGCATCACGACCTTGCTCTACCTCTTCTAAAAGGTTGGGCAGATCTTTGTAGGCATCTGGACCTACTACTAAGTCTACTACTTTCTCTTTTTCAAGAAGTCTCTCCTTTAGTCTTTCGGCCATGCATCCCAAGACTCCAACTTTCATCTTTGGGTTATAATCGCGTTTAACCGCATTATACTCATCGAGTCTTCTGTGAATAGTTTGTTCGGCATTGTCTCGAATAGAACAGGTGTTCACTAAAACAAGGTCGGCTTCTCTTAAATTCTCTGTAGTACTATAGCCTTCATTGGCTAAAATAGAAGCAACAACTTCGCTATCGCTAAAGTTCATTGCACACCCGTAGCTCTCTATATAAAGCTTTTTATCGCCTTTATTTTTATCTTTTGTTTTTAGAGTACTCCCTTGTATACTCTCGTCTATAGTCTTCTCCATAATACGTATCCTCAAAGTTTTATACGGGCCAAATTTACATAGCCCATAGCTGGCAACAAAGGTATAACATAAAAATGAAAGCGTGACAAAGTGGCAGAGGTATTTTGCGCATTAACTTCATTTAATTGGTAGTAAATGGTGTGAGAGTAGATTGCTTTGGGTTTAGATGTTAATAATACTCCTTAGGCTTTAGCTTTATTATATATAGGTGAGGTCTTATTATAAATAGGGTAATGAGTAAATATGATTTAATTTAGATTAAATGTGTTTGTGGTTATTTATTGTATTATACTATATAATAGTATCGATGAAAGTTATTATACGTTTTTTCGTAGGATAAATACTGTTAACTAGCGATTATTGTATTGGTTGGTAGATAGCTTAATGATTTTATAAACATCGAAATTTAAGAGTTACTTTCAAATAATAGAATGAATTATAGGCACTTCACGAATGAAGTTAAAAAAAACCTATACTTTTGTAATCCAAAGAATAAATAAAATATGGCAAAGAATATTGTTATAGTGGAGTCACCTGCAAAGGCAAAAACCATAGAGAGGTTTCTTGGTAAAGAGTACCATGTTACTTCAAGTTATGGTCATATAGCTGATTTACCTTCTAATGAATTAGGGGTAGATACCGAAGGCAACTTTGATCCGAAATACATTGTACCAAACGATAAAAAGAAGCTTGTTAGCGAATTAAAGAGCTTGACGAAAGATGCCGATATGGTATGGCTAGCTAGTGATGAGGACCGAGAAGGGGAGGCTATTGCATGGCACTTGGTTGATACACTGAACCTCGAAGAAGATAAGACGAAGCGTATTGTCTTTCATGAAATTACAGAGTCCGCCATCTTAAATGCAATAAAAAATCCAAGAGGTATTGATTATAACTTGGTAAACGCACAACAAGCACGACGAGTTTTAGATAGATTGGTTGGGTACGAACTATCACCTGTGCTATGGCGAAAAGTAAAAGGTGGGTTGTCGGCCGGACGTGTGCAATCTGTTGCAGTGCGATTAATAGTAGAGCGTGAGAGAGCTATCGAAGGATTTACACCGGTAGGCTCTTATCGAGTAGATGCGGAGTTTAAAACCAAAGAAGGTAATGTGTTTAAAGCAAAATTGCCTAGAAACTTTAATTCTAAAGAAGAAGCTGAGAAGTTTTTACAGCAGAATATAAAAGCTAGTTATAAAATTGGCGAGTTAACAAAAAGGCCTGGAAAGAAATCTCCAGCACCTCCTTTTACTACTTCTACTTTACAACAAGAAGCTTCAAGAAAACTTGGTTTTTCGGTTGGTAGGACAATGGGTGTTGCCCAAAGACTTTACGAGGCTGGACTTATAACCTATATGCGTACCGATAGTGTAAACTTGTCCAACCAAGCAAAAAATGCAACGCAAAAAGCAATAAACAAACTTTATGGCGAAGCGTATAGCAAGCCAAGAAACTATAAAGGAAAGAGTAAAGGAGCGCAAGAGGCGCACGAAGCTATTCGTCCGACAAATATTGGCAATGCCGAAATACGCGGAGAGCGAGATCAAGTTCGTCTGTACGATTTGATTTGGAAAAGGACAGTTGCCTCCCAAATGAGTGATGCGCAACTAGAGCGTACTGTAGCTCATGTGGAAATCACCGACGAAAAAGATGTTGTACTTGATAAGCATTTTGTAGCAAGAGGCGAGATGATAAAATTCGATGGTTTCTTAAAAGTTTATTTAGAGGGAACCGATGTAGAGGATGAAGAGCAGGATGGAATGCTACCACAACTAACATTGGGAGATGTAGTTCAAAACGAAATTATAACTGCTACAGAACGATTTACTAGAGCTCCATATAGATTTACTGAGGCGTCGTTGGTAAAACAGCTAGAAGAATTAGGAATAGGTAGACCGTCTACGTATGCACCAACAATTTCTACAATAATAAAAAGGAATTATGTAGAGAAAGGAAATAAAGAAGGTGCAGAGCGCAAATACGTACAGTTTTCTTTGGTAAACGACGCAATAAAGGAGCAAGAGCTAACGGAGATGGTTGGCGTAGATAGAGGAAAACTGATGCCTACTGATATTGGGATGATTGTAACAGACTTCCTGGTGGAGCATTTTGAAAATGTACTAGATTATAATTTTACCGCACGTGTAGAACAGCAGTTTGATGATATAGCCGAAGGGAAAGAAGATTGGAAATCTATGATGCGTGAGTTTTATAAAGCTTTCCAACCAAATGTAGAAGATGTAAAAGAGAATGCTGATAGAGAAAGTGGTGAACGTATACTAGGGAAACACCCAGAAAGCGGTAAACCTGTTTTGGTACGACTTGGTCGCTATGGTCCTATGGCGCAGATTGGTGCGGCAGATGATGAGGATAAAAAGTTTGCAAGTTTACGTCCAAACCAGCAATTACACCAAATTACCTTTGAAGAAGCATTAGACTTATTTAAGCTGCCTAAGGCATTAGGGGAGTACGAAGGAGAAGATGTGGAGTCGAACCATGGACGATATGGTCCTTACGTACGTCATGGAAGTACTTTTATTTCTTTACCAAAAGGAATGGATCCTTTAGATGTCACAATAGAAAAGGCAATCGAACTTATAGAAGAAAAGAAAAAGGCCGATGCACCTATTTATTATCATGACGATCTTCCAGTTCAAAAAGGAGTAGGACGTTTCGGTCCTTATTTAAAGTGGAATGATATGTTTATCAACGTTAATAAAAAATATGACTTTGATAATTTGTCTGATGAAGATATCGTAGAGCTAATTGAGGATAGAAAGCGAAAGGAAAAAGAGAAGTTACTAGTCGAGTGGAAGGAAGAAGGAATCCGAATAGAAAAAGCTCGGTGGAAAAGATTTAACCTAATAAAGGGTAAGGTAAAGGTGGAGCTGCCGAAAGAAACTGAAGTGGATAAGATTACTTTAGAGGAGGCACAGAAAATGATTGAAGCAGCTAAGCCTAAAAAACGAGGCAGCAGAAAGAAGAGGTCCAATAAAAAGAAAAAATAGTTCGTGCTAAATTTTTTAAATCCAATTGACCATACGCTAGAAGTAGAACTAGCGTATTTGAAACCTAATTGCTTGGGTAGGCAAATGGCTATTCATACTACCCAAGCTGGGGTTCCAAACCTACAAGATATAAAGATTGCAATTGTCGGTGTAAAAGAAAGACCCCAAGAGCAAAAGGAAAACGCAGAGCTATCTTTCAAAGCTCTGCGCTTGTCTTTTTACAGCTTATTTCCTGGGAATTGGAACTTACCTATTGCTGATTTAGGAGATATTTTACCAGGACATTCCCGATCCGATACTTTGTTTGCGGTTCAGAAAGTGGTGGAGGGGTTATTACAGCAGGATGTTATACCTATACTATTGGGAGGAGGACAAGACATTGCTTATGCACAATATAGAGGCTATACCTATTTAAATAGAATGCTCCATTTTGTCAATATTGATAATCAATTTGATATTGGTGATATAGATGGGCCGATTAGTAATCAGTCCTACGTGGGTAAAATGGTGTCAGTAGAACCATATCGATTGTTTAATTATACTGTGCTAGGTTATCAATCGTGCTATAATAGTGCCGATGAGATAGCTTTATTAGATAAGTTGTTGTTTGACGCTAATCGCTTGGGTAATATTACAGCAGATATTACTAAAGTGGAACCATATTTACGTAATGCTGATTTGGTGAGTTTGGATGTGCGTAGTATTCAAGCTGCCCATGTGCAGAATCTACATCATCATCCAAATGGATTTGAAAGTAGGGAGATTTGTGCATTAACTCGATATGCTGGCTTAAGCAACTCATGTAAATCATTTAGTATTACGGAAATGTATGGATTGAGTAATAATTTACAGGCAGCAATGTTAATTGCACAATGTATATGGTATTTTATAGAAGGAGTGAACTTTAGAGTTAACGATGAAAATTTTAATGATAAAAAGTTCTATAATAATTACCAAGTTCCAATAGATGATACTATATTGCATTTTAAAAAAAGCTTAAAATCCGGCCGTTGGTGGATAAAACTGCCGAAATCTTTGCATTTAGATAATAATATGGAGTCTATAACGTTATTACCATGTAGTTACGATGATTATGTAGCTGCATGTAACCAAAAGATACCCGAAATTTGGTATAAAGCACAGCAGAAAATCGGATTTTAGAGTGCTATTGTAATTTGGACACAATCTTTTTAGTAAATATTTATGAAATGTTTTGTTTGTTATAAGAATTATAAATAGGTTTATCCCTTTGAAAAAATAAAGTAACTAAAGTGTATATGAAGAAGTTTATTGCATTAACTGCGATCATTGTCCTCCTAGTCGGGTGTAATTCTGGCGACAGGGGGGAGCTGGTGGGGGTTAAAGGAAAAAAATGGCACCCAGAAAAGCCCTATGGTATGACCTTAATACCAGGTGGTTCTTTTATAATGGGTAAATCGGATGACGATTTATTCAATGTTCAAGATGCACCCACTAAAACTGTAACAGTTCGCTCCTTTTATATGGACGAAACAGAAATAACAAATTCCGAGTATAGACAATTTGTTGAGTGGGTTAAAGATTCTATTACTAGACTTAGATTAGCTGAGTTAGCTGATGAAGTTGGTATGGGACCAGGTGATGGTGGTATTGGTGAATTCGCCTTTTTAGATCAAGAAGAAGAGGATAGAACACCATACGATCAGTACATGTATGATAACTACTATAGCCTGAGTGATGATTTTAATGAAGGTAGGAGGATCAATAAGAGAGTAAATTTGATCTGGGACACCTCAAAATATCCTGATGAGTATTATGCAGAAGTAATGGACTCACTTTATATTCCTTATGATGAGGCGTATAATGGACAGCGGACTATTGATGTGGAGAAGTTGCGCTTTAAGTACACTACTATGGATGTTGAAGCTGCTGCTAGAAATCCAAATTTACGAAGAAGAGACTTTATTCATTCAGAAGAGTTGATGATTTATCCTGATACTACGGTATGGATTAAAGACTTTAACTATTCTTATAACGAACCGATGCACAACGATTATTTCTGGCATGACGCTTATAGTGATTATCCAGTTGTAGGAGTTAGTTGGAAACAAGCAAAAGCTTTTAGCGCTTGGCGTACACTATATAAGAATGCATATCAGAAGCAAAAGGGTAGGGCTCAGGTTAACCAATTCCGTTTGCCTGGTGAAGCTGAGTGGGAGTATGCAGCCCGTGGTGGAATTGAATCTGGATCATATCCGTGGGGAGGACCTTATGCCATGGATGATAGAGGTTGCTTCTTAGCAAACTTTAAACCAGCTAGAGGTGATTATGCGGCTGATGGTGCTCTTTATACTGTAGAGGCTGACTCATATGCGCCAAACGGATTTGGGCTATATAATATGGCTGGAAACGTTTCGGAGTGGACAGCATCTTCTTACGATCAGTCCTCTTATACCTATTCGTCTACCATGAATCCAAACGTTAATGATAAAGATAATATGCGTAAAGTGGTGCGTGGAGGATCTTGGAAGGACACAGCATATTTCCTGCAAGTAAGTACAAGGGACTATGAATATGCAGATTCTTCTAGAAGTTATATTGGCTTCCGTACCGTTCAGGATTATATGGGGGTAGGAAATTAATTAAATAAGAATATCTTAAACTAAACTATAAATCTAAATTTATCACTTAAAACTATTGTATTATGAGATTGCCAAAACGTTTATTTAATATGGCTTACGGACTCGGAGCCTCAATTGTAATTCTTGGTGCATTATTTAAAATTCTTCACTGGTCAGTGGGTCCTATTAGTGGTGACACTCTTTTAGCATTCGGATTGATTACAGAAGCAACAATTTTCGCGCTTTCTGCGTTCGAACCTGTGTCAGAAGACCTTGATTGGTCCTTAGTTTATCCTGAGCTGGCTGATGGTGAAGCTTCGTCGTCACGTAAAAAGTCAGAGAAAAAAGAAGTGGTGTCACAAGAAGAAACTGCTGGTTTACTATCGAAAAAATTAGACGAAATGTTGAAGGATGCTAAAATCGATGCTTCATTAATGGCTAGTCTTGGAGAAAGCATTCGTTCTTTTGAAGGTGCGGCGAAAGGAATTGCACCAACCATGGAAGCGATGAGTTCTACTAAAAAGTATAGCGAAGAGATGACAAAAGCTGCAACGCAGTTAGAATCATTAAACGGCTTGTATCAAATTCAGCTAGAATCTAGCAAAAAACAAGCGGAAGCAAATGAAAGTGTTGCAAATAATGCGATTCAGTTACAGCAGCAAATGGAAAGCCTTGCTACTAACCTTTCTTCTTTAAATGGCGTGTATGGTGGAATGCTATCAGCTATGAATAGAAAGTAATGTTCTTTTAAAGAATTAAAACAAAGGATAAAAAGAATTAATTTTATAAAATAAAAGAACAGAAATATGTCACAGAAATTAACGCCGAGGCAGCGAATGATTAACCTCATGTATCTTGTATTTATTGCGATGATGGCATTAAATATGACAAAAGAGGTGCTGTCTGCTTTTGGTATTATGGATGAGCGTCTAACAGAAGCGAATCAAACAACAATGGAAAGAAACGATGCTTTTATGGCCAATTTGGCGCAAAGAGCAAGTGAATCACCAGATCAGTATGGTGCTGTTAAAAAGGCGTCGGATGAAATGAATGTTATTTCAAATGAGTTTATTCAGTATATTCAGGGAATTAAAGATGAAATAATTGGATCATTAGAAAGGCCAGAGGATTACGAATCTCAAGATCAATCTGGATTTACTGATCGTATGTTTTTCGTTTCAGGAAATCTTACGGAGGAGGGACAACGATTCGTAGATAAAATCGACGGCTATCGAGAAGCAATGAAAAACCTACTTAGTAATGAAGAGAATGGATTTGATGAGATAATTGCAGATATCGAAAAGAAATTCTCTACTGCTGATGTGCCACTTCGAGATAGCAATATTGAGCTTCCTTATTTAAACTATCATTTTGAAGGATTCCCATTGATTGCTACGCGTACTAAATTAACCCAAATGCAATCGGATGTGGTTAACATTCAAAGTGAAGTTTTAGCTAGAATGCTTTCTGGATCACAAGATGCAGCACTGTCGTACGATAACTATGCAACCTTATTAGAAACATCTAAATCAGCATATTACACTGGTGAGGAATTCGAAGGAGCTTTAGTTTTAGGAAGAACAGACCAAGCTACATCCCCGGCTAGAGTTGAACTAACTTTAGATGGAAGACCATTGACAAAAGATCAATACGAAATTTCTGGTGGTAAGATTAACTTGAAAGTAAATGCTGGTACACCAGGAGATCATGTAATCGAAGGGAAACTTATATATATGTTCAGTGGTGAAGAGCAAGAAGTAGAAGTAAATCAAAGTTTTACTACTATTAGCCGTCCTACAGATGCTGTTATATCAGCCGATAAAATGAATGTGGTATATCGTGGAGTGGATAATCCATTAACTATTGCAATTCCAGGTTTGCCAGATAATAGTGTTACAGCTTCAGGTACTGGATTAAGTAGGGTAAGTGGTAGTAAATACGTAATGCGTCCAGGTTCAGGAAGAGAGGTTGTTATTAGAGCT
This sequence comes from Flavobacteriaceae bacterium, assembly GCA_035302145.1. GTDB lineage: Bacteria > Bacteroidota > Bacteroidia > Flavobacteriales > Flavobacteriaceae > JAJYTI01. Next base: position 36,116 of record DATGSX010000153.1, read on the forward strand.
TCAGGAACAACACCTGATGGTGTAACAGTAAGTTCTCAAGTACCTTTCCGTATTAAGGACATTCCAAGACCAACTGGAACAGTTAGAGGTGAAGATGGAAATGGTGGCGCTGTTCGTATAGAAAGACAAGGACTTGAAATATCAACCATTGGAGCGGTACTTCAAGATTTTGATTTCGATTTGAATTTACAGGTTACTGGATTTAGCTTTAGAGTACCAGGGCAACCAACTATAAATGTTCAAGGGAACAAATTGAATCAGCAAGCTAAGCAAGCACTACAAAGAGCACCTAGAGGATCTGTAGTTCAGATAATCGATATTAAGGCAAGCATTGTAGGAAATTCTAGTTATAGATTACCTAGAATATCACCAGTAATGGTTGAATTGACGAATTAGAATTAAATTTGATTTTATGACAATTAAGAATGTGGTTTTAATGTGTGCTTTTACTCTGCTTTTTACTATAAGTAGTAATGCACAATTAAATATACTAAATGCAAAAACGCCAGACGAGATTGGTGTTAAGACCGAAGAGCAGAAAGCCTATGACAATGATGGCCCTTTGCCTTATGGTTATGTGGATGATAGAGATGTATTGTGGTCTAAAACCACTTGGGAAACTATCGATCTAAATGAGCGAATGAATTTTCCATTATATTATCCTATCGATACTAATAATATCGGGCGAGACAGACGATCCTTATATGATGTTCTAGTTAAGAATATTAGGGAAGGGAATATTACAGAGGTTTATGCTGATTCATACTTTACACAAAAGCGTGATTTAGATGATATCCAGGCCTCGTTAGTATATAGTGATACTACCGACATGGGTATTTCACAATTGAATGCTGGAGAACCTGTGGATCCACAGTATATTCGTAGCTTTACGTTAGACGCTGGTGATATTGAAGAATGGCGAATAAGAGGATATTGGTATGTAGATAAAAGGCAAGGTGAATTAAAATTTCGTTTGATAGGAATTTGTCCTGTTGCTAATGAAGCTAGATCTAAAGCCTTCCCTGATGATATGGATAACAAGGTAGAGTTGTTCTGGATATTTTATCCTGACGCAAGAGAGGCGTTACACAAAGCACACGCTTTTAATAACTTCAACTCTTCGCAACCTTTGACATTCGACCATTTACTTAATTCTCGTCGTTTTACAGGTGTTATATATAAAGAAGATAACGAGTATGGTGATAGAGAAATTGAACATTATATTCAAGACAATGCTTTAATGCAGCTTCTTGAGTCAGAGCGAATAAAGGAAAAGATACGTAATGTAGAAATGGATCTTTGGGCAAACTAAAATCTTAATTGTACTATAATATTACAACACCCTCTTGGCTACCACATCAAGAGGGTGTTCTATTTTAATATTCTATGCTTATGGAAGTCGATTATATAATTGTAGGATTAGGTATAGCAGGAATATGCTTTAGTAAACAACTGCTAGATCACAATAAGAGTTTTATTATTATATCTGATAAATGCCCTGGTGCAACAGAAAAATCTGGTGGGGTATTCAATCCTATTGTTCTTAGAAGGTTTACTGCACCTGAATATACTATTGAATATACGGAGTATGCCTTAAAAATGTTTAAAGAGATGGAAAAGATGACATCCATATCATGGATGCATTCCAATCAAAATGTCTGTCGAATCTTTGCGTCTATTGAAGAACAGAATAACTGGTTTACAGCTTCAGACAAGCCTCATTTAAAACCGTTTTTAGCGCCTAAGCTTGAGATTAATTCAAATAGTTTTATTCAAGCAGAGTTTGGCTTAGGAAGGGTATTGAAGAGCTTTAGAATTGATACTGTTGCTTTTTTACATAGCTTTCATAAATTCTTTTTGAAAACTCAAAGGTTGATAGAGGAAAGTTTTGATTACAGTAACTTATCTTTCCAAAATGGAGAATACCCCTTACGTTATAAGAATCTAAAAGCAAAGGCAATTCTTTTTGCAGAAGGGACACGAATACTTCAAAACCCTTTCTTACCTAAACCTGTAATTCGCCCTAATAAAGGAGAATATTTGATTATAAAAGCTTCAATACTAAAGCTAGATTATATGTTAAAAGGTGGGGTGTATATTATTCCTTTGGGGAACGATCTTTACAAAGTGGGAGCTACCTATAGTCATGATGATAACTCGACAGATACCACAGAAGTTGCTCGCCAAGAAATTGAGGAAAAGCTACAGAAGATGATCACTTGTCACTATGATGTAGTGGACCAAGTTGTTGGTATTCGACCAGTAACTATTGATCGTCAACCAATTTTAGGCGAAATAAAAAACAGTATGTATATATTTAATGGTTTAGGTACAAGAGGGTTTACTCGTGGCCCTTACTATTCCAAAGTTTTATTCAATGCTATAGAAAATAATCAAGCCATTCCTAAACAAATGGATGTAAAACGCTTTCTATCTTAAGCCATTCTAGTGGGACTTTCTTTTAAATTTTCTTCTCTTGTATTAGATGCTTTCTTGGGGTTGTAACCGATGAATAAGTTTAGCCATATATTTCTTGATAAACGCTGAATTATTGGCATTAATATTAATAGAACTACTGTTATAGTAATTAATACGTTTAGCTTGTTTAGACCAAACAATAAATAATAAATAATAAATGTAGGAACAGCTATTGCTACCCCTAAAGCATAACTGACATACATCGCCCCGTAAAAAAAAGATGGTTCCAGTCGGAATCTAAAAAAACAGTGATCGCATCTTTCTTTTACACTTAAGGTTTTAGAAAATTTATAAGCATTTGGATGTTCATACATGTGATCTTTATGACACACAGGGCATGTGCCAGTTAGAATACTATATAGACGAGTCCCTTGTAAGATTTTCATAAGTTCCTTTTATATTGGATGCAAATTTAAGCATCTTTGCAGAAATAACCTGCCTGCCATGTTGAATATTCATAATCTAACTATTTCTTTTCAAGGAGAGTATTTATTTCAGAAAATTGGATTCCAAGTTTCTGCAGGTAATCGCACTGGATTAATTGGTAAAAATGGTTCGGGGAAGTCTACCTTACTACGAATAATTTCAGGAGAGCAACCTTATGACGAAGGAGATGTTTCTTTTGGAAAAGATGTTAAAATAGGGTTTTTACGTCAAGATATAGAGTTCGAGTCTGGTCGCACCCTTATTGAAGAAGCGCAACAAGCATTTGTTGAGTTGAAAGAAATAGAGCAAAAGCTTGAACACATAAATGAACAGCTGAGCACGCGCACCGATTATGAAAGCGAATCGTATAATCAGTTACTAATTGATCTTCATGATTTTCAAGCTCGTTATGAATTACTTGGAGGTTATACCTATGAGGGGGATACTGAGCGTATATTATTAGGTTTAGGCTTTAGACGCGAGGCATTCGATAAACTCACCGAAAACTTTTCTGGTGGTTGGCGAATGCGAATTGAATTAGCAAAGCTATTACTTCAACAAAATGATATCTTATTACTAGATGAGCCCACTAACCACTTAGACATTGAATCTATTGTTTGGTTAGAAAAATTCCTTCAAACTTATGAAGGAGCTGTAATATTAGTGTCCCACGATAAAATGTTCTTAGATAACACGACCAATCGTACGATAGAAATTTCATTTGGAAGGATTTATGATTATAGCAGACCATATTCTGACTATTTGGTGCATAGAGAGCAGCTTAGAGAACAGCAAATTGCAGCACAGCGAAATCAACAAAGGGAAATTGAGCAAACAGAAAGATTAATCGAACGCTTCCGTGCTTCCGCAACAAAAGCCTCTATGGCTCAATCGCTTATTAAAAAATTAGACAGGATGGAGCGTATTGAGGTAGAAGAGCGAGACACCACCCAATTAAGCTTAGATTTTCCAGTCTCCATACAACCAGGGAGAGTGGTTATAAAAATGGAAAACTTGTCTAAATCATATGGAGATAAAGTAGTCCTAGAAGATGTAAGTATGTTAGTGCCTAGAGGAGCAAAGATTGCTTTTGTTGGTCAGAATGGCCAAGGAAAGTCTACTCTTGCAAAATGTATTGTAGGCGAAGAAACCCATGAAGGAGTTTTAGAACTCGGACACAATGTGCAAATTGGTTATTTCGCACAAAATCAATCGGAATATTTAAATGGAAATATGACGGTACACGAAACATTGATCGAAGCTTCGAACGAAAATAATAGGAAGAATGTTAGAAATATACTAGGTTCTTTTCTGTTTAGTGGAGATGATGTGGACAAACAAGTAAGTGTTTTAAGTGGAGGAGAGCGTAATAGGCTAGCATTGGCAAAGTTGATGATGCAGTCGTTTAATGTGCTTATTATGGACGAGCCTACCAACCATCTAGATATTGACTCAAAAAACGTAGTAAAAGAGGCGTTAAAAAACTTTGAAGGAACATTAATATTAGTTTCTCACGATAGAGAGTTTTTACAGGGACTGACCGACATTGTCTATGAATTTGCAGACGGTGAGGTAAACGAATTCTTAGGCGATATTGATTATTATTTGGAATCCCGTTCAGTAGAAGATTTTCGCGAAGTAGAAAAGAAGTCTAAAGGTAATACCGCTTTAGAAAATAAAGGTGCTGTGAATGATACTTCTGATTCACGTCGAGAACGTAGAACATTACAGAATAGATTGTCTCGAGTGGAACGTGAGATTCAAAAGCTAGAAAATACTCTAGCTAAACTTGATAAAGAACTTGCAACTAAATATCAGGATGGTAATGTTCCAGAAGAGTATTTTAAAAAATATGAAGATACTCAGTCTAAGCTGGCATCTTTTAATACAGAATGGGAAGAGTTATATTTAAAACTAGAGTCATAATTCATGCTCATGTACTATTAGTAGGTATAGGATGTGTTAAAGAGTAGTTTGCTTTATACCTTCGAGGGTGTTTTGCCAAAGAAAATTAAAAATAGATTTTGTTTGGTCTCTCGTTACTTCAACCCTTTTTTCTTTGAGCTCTTTACCACTTCTTTCACTATCTTTCTTAAGAAATATATTAGCAATAGCACTAATAATTCTTCGCTTACCTTTACCTTTTTTATTCATTAGTTCTACTTTTAATTCGTGGTAAGAAATCGCAATATCAGTCATTGAAGTTCTTTTGTTTCCGTAGATGTTTAAGTATAATTCATCTATTTCTCCTTCTATTTTTACGAATAAATTAGGTTCGGTAAATGCATTTGCTCGTGTTGCGTCTAAGTGTGATATTTTAGCTTGAAAATGAAATGCGTCATTTATCTCTTGTGGATCAAAGCGCCAATCAGCTGTAAGCTTGGCAGTTTCCATAAATGTTGTTTCTATTTCTATTTGAAGCTTATTTTCAGCATTAATTTCTTTGAAGTTTCCAGCATTGCTTATAGTTGAATTAAAGTTTGAAAAATAAATCGATCCACCACTATTTTCTTTCTGAACTCTTTCGGTATAGACAATTTCTCCTTCGTTAATTTTTAGTTGGTTAGTATGAACATCAAATTTTAATTCACGTAGTAATTGACTAAATAAAGGTTTGTAACTGGTGTCATCTGGTAATAGCTTGTCTCGGTAAATGTGCAAGCTGGGCCTAGTGAGAGCTATAGAGTCAGTAAATAGTCGATGTCTTTCATTGTGTTTGTTCCACTCAAATGGATTTACTGTTATATCTGGAATCTTAACACTATAGTGATCCCTTTCTTGAGTTAGCTGGGCATTATAAGCTTCTTTAGATAATTTTGTATGGAAGCTAAGGTTTTTTATCTGATAAACTTCATCAGTTAATAAGATTTCCTCTACCTCTACATTCTCCCATCTAGTAGCTTTATGAAATATATTTTCGAATTTTAATTCGTATGAACTTATACTATTGTACCAAGTATGTGGTGCTTGCCAGTTCTCTATTTTTAAATTACTGACTTTAAAATCTACTAGTTTAAATTTTGTTTGTATCTCTTCGCTTTCACCAAGCTTAGTAAAAACAGTGTTTATTATAGCAACATTGTCAATACTTACATTTGGTAGATTAGTAGCTTTTCTAGTTTTCCCCGAAGTATCTTTCGTTAGGTTATTTTGAGTAGTAAGATGCACTTCAGAATCTAAAATTTCTAAATGATCGATTTCTACTTTATTGTTCTTCCATATTTTGTAGAAGTTAATACCTTTAATTTGGATGCTTTTAGTTTTTATAGTAGTTGTATTCCCCACTTTGGTATTAGGCCAATTAATTTTTATGTCACTTGCGTATAATTGCCCTTTCCAAACATTTATTTTTAAATTTTCATAGCTTTGAATAGGAGACGTATCCTTATCATTCAAAAAGGTTGTTAGTTTAGAATGGGCTAAGTGATTAGTTAAGAAGTAAATAACTAAGCCTAAGGAAAGCCCACTGATGAGTATTAGGATAATATATTTATGTCTCTTTTGCATAAATAAAGATAAAAATAAAACCTTTATAATCTTCTTGTAAAAAGAAAGAACTTGATCTATTTTGTTATTGCAATTAAGTGTTGTATATTTGCAATCACATTACCGGAAGGAGTGTCAGGGTTGGTTCCTGAAAAAAACCACGGAAAGTTTTTTTATTAGAAATATCCGTATTATATTTGCAAACACATCGCGGGATAGAGCAGTAGGTAGCTCGTCGGGCTCATAACCCGAAGGTCACTGGTTCGAGTCCAGTTCCCGCTACTAAG
>DATGSX010000154.1:0-25446 GCA_035302145.1 Flavobacteriaceae bacterium
ACAAGACTCCAAGTGTTATACCGATATGGATTTCAAACAAAGTACAGCTATTGTTATAGGAACAGAAGATGTAGGTCTTAGCCAAGAATGGCGTAAGGCTAGCAAACAAAACATTAGTATTCCTATGCAAGGAAAAATAGACTCCATGAACCTGTCGGTAGCTGCAGGAATTTTAATTTTTGAAGCTAAGAGACAACGTAATTTCAAGTAAAACCCAAAATAAGCTTTCTGTTTATTTTTGGTAGAATAATTAAAACCTACTACTACACAACTACCATAAACCCTAGATACATCTAGTATTAAACTGATAAACAGACCCTTACAATCATCCTTTATCAAACCTATCTTGGTTAATATTTTGTTAAACTTAGTACTATGCGTAACATAGTACCTTCCTAAAGACTTATATTTGTAGAACAATAAGAGATACTATTATGCAAGAACTTATTACCACCACCGATCAGGAGAGAAACATGGGAATGTTTACACATCTTGGAACATTTTTAGGCTATTTTTTTCCTTTTGCGAATATTTTCGTGCCGCTAATTATATGGCAGTCCAATAAGGAAAGTGATTTCTTGGATAAGCATGGCAAAGCTGTAATGAATTTTCAGTTAAGTTTATTTTTATACCATTTAGTAGCCTTGCTTATATTTTTGGCCTTTTTCTTAACTAATATATTGGATATGATTGGGCTTCGATCGGAGGACACCTCCTACGCTACATTTGGAGAACCTGAGTTTGCAGGTGCTACTTTAATAGCCGTATTTGGTTTAGTCTTTTTTTATTTTATTCTACAAGCTATTTACATTATCACCACCATCATAGGTGGTATAAGAGCGTCTAAAGGTAAGCTGTACGACTATCCGTTAACCATACGTTTCATCCGATAAACCATTGATTATGATGTACATCATTCACTATATAATAGCTTTGACGTTTGGCTTTTTAGGATGGCAAATGCAAGCACCCAATCTCGAGGATGGCATAGAAACTATATCCAATTTTTCCAAATGCATGGACTCATCAAGTGAAAAAATAGAAAAAACTAAAATCAATCCAGATACATTCTTGCTGTTTAGAGATTTCCAAGTTGATTTAAAAGCGATACTAACCACTAAACATCCAAACTAAATGATGAAGATAGAAAACACGGAAGCGCAGATGCGCAAAGGGGTCTTAGAATATTGCATTCTTTCGATTCTAAGTCAGGGTGAGGCCTATACTTCGGATATTTTGCAGAACCTTAAAGATGCAAAATTGATTGTTGTAGAAGGAACTATTTATCCCCTACTCAATCGTTTACGCAAAGGAAAACTTTTGACTTATAGATGGGAAGAGTCCAGTAGTGGCCCTCCGAGAAAATATTATTCCTTAACACCAGAAGGAGAAAAGTTTCTTTCTCAATTGGAAGTAAGTTGGAATGAATTAAACGAAGCTGTTCATCAAATAACAAAAAAATAACCATGAAAAAAACCATTCAAATAAATATAGGAGGAAGCGTATTCTTTATTGATGAAGATGCTTATCAAACGCTTGCCAGGTATCTAGAGACTATAAAGCAGTATTTAGCAAACAACGAAGATCGCGACGAGATAATGAAAGACATTGAATTGCGAATTGCAGAACTGCTTCTTGAAAAGCGCACATCGGAAATTCATGCCATCAGTTTGCATCATATAGAAGAGATAATCGAAGTTATGGGGCAACCAGAAGATTATCGAATGGACGATGACGAAGAGCAAGTATTTACTAGAAGAACGAATAAAAAGTTTTTCCGAGATATAAATGATCGTTTTATTGCCGGTGTAGCCTCAGGATTAGCTCATTATGTTGGCATAGATCCAGTTTGGATGCGCTTGCTATGGGTATTGATTGTACTTGCAGGATTTGGAAGTCCAATTCTAGTCTATATCATCCTATGGATTATAGTTCCCGAAGCGAGAACTACTTCAGAGAAACTGCAAATGAAAGGAGAACCCGTTAACCTATCTAACATAGAAAAATCTTTAAAAAAAGAATATGACAATGTAGCTCAAAAAGTAAAGGATGCTGATTTAAAAGGAAAGACACAGTCCTTAAAAAAAAAATCTGCGGGATTTTTTGATTGGTTATTAAAAGTTGGGAAAATTGCAGTAAGAGTCATCCTATATGCCATTGGAATTCTACTGCTCATAGTATCTTTCGTTACCATATTTGGAATAGTTCTTAGCTTTTTAATTCCAGGGATAAACATGTTACCCTATATAGATCATGTAAACTCCACTTCCAACTTATATTGGATATTTCAATTTGCCTTTGCGCTAACCCTTATAATTCCATTTGTTTTCCTGTTTATTTTAAGTCTATTTGTTATCAATCCTAAAATGAAGTCTGTAGGAAAACTCACAACAACGAGTTTGCTATTAGTTTGGATTATTGCAGTGGCAACAACAATTTTTTCCTACTTCAACATGCAGTTAGAAAATAAATATACAGGACGATCATTACAGCATGTTGAACTTCCAATAATGGCGAATGATACGCTAGCGTTGAAAATGAAGCAGCACCCTACCCTATCACACGTTCGTGAAAGAGGAAGGTACCTTATCCAAAAAGACAGCTTAGGAAAGGACTTTGTTTATGGCTATAATTTCTCGGTAACCGTTAAACCATCCAATGATGCTGAGCCTAGTTTGGTAATAAAAAAATCGGCGAAAGGAAGTAATCTGGAAACAGCTACAAATCTTTCAGAAAAAATAGATTATGTGTATCAAATAGAAGAAAATGAGTTAATTTTAGATGACTATTTCTTTCTATATGGCATGAAACAAGACCACAACGCCATGATTAATGTATATGTCAACTTACCTGAGGGAATGGTATTTACAATAGATAGCGATGCTTCTAAAAAAATAAGAAAAAATCATCGCAACGATCGATTGGTTTCCGACGAATTCTTACAAATATCCAATGGTGCTATAATCTGCGTGAGTTGTCCAGAAGAGCAAGAAACTCCAAAAGAAACAAAACCAACTTCTGATTGGGAAGAGCGAGTTGAAAGAGCATTTGAAAACACCATTGAAAAACAATAATTAAAATTGAATATTAACACAGTTAGTTATGAGAAAATACATTATTATATCGCTATTGTTGCTTTGCAGCATATTCTTATCAGCCCAATCCTTTAGAGGCGTAAAAGGCAACGGACAAGTCACAGTTCAAGACCGAAACTTATATGATGACTTTCAGGCTATTAACGCTAGCAGTGGAGTAAATGTATATATAACTGCTGGAGATAACCCTAGTTTGGAAGTGGAAGCCGATGAAAACCTACACGAAGTAATCGTCACCGAGGTATCGAACGGCACTTTAAATATATCCACTAACAAAAACATTCGAAAAAGCAATAAGAAAAATGTCTATGTAACCTACATCAGTCTCAACAAATTAAATGCTAGTTCAGGTGCAGATATAGAAGGCACCAACTTACTAAAAGCACAAGAATTGAATTTACAATCTAGCAGTGGAGGCGATATAGAAATCGAAGTACTTTCGGAATACATAACTGTTTCTACGTCTAGTGGTGGGGAAGTAGAGTTAAAAGGCAAAAGTATAAACATCGATGCCGATGCAAGTAGCGGTGGTGAAGTGGACGCAAAAGAATTAAAAGTATTACATGCCAACACTAAAGCTTCTAGCGGAGGCTCTGTAAAAGTAAACACTAGAGAATCTCTTAAAGCCAATGCATCTAGTGGTGGGAAAATAGAATACTATGGCTCGCCTGAAGAAATCCAAATCGAGGCTGGATACTCTGGTAGGGTTAGCAAGAAGAATTAATTCGTGAATCACACCTAGTTTAGCTAATTTAGAAGTTCGCTAATTTGCTTTAACTACTACCCTTACTTACACTTTGTTGTTTAATCGGTGAGTTACTCAAATGACTAAAGCAACTGGTAGGTTAGTGACTAGAAGAATGTGGCTTGGCATTTGATTGAGCGAGTTAGTGAGCTACATGACAGGTAATTACTAACAATACGACATTCGCGATACGAGTATAGAAAAGTCCAACTCCAAATAAATAACAAAGAGCAACCTACCTAAATAGATTGCTCTTTAATTATTTTATATAAACTTAGCTGATAGCTATTTAATCTTCTAAAGTTTGTAGGTAACGCTCTGCGTCTAGGGCAGCCATACAACCTGTACCTGCAGCAGTTACTGCTTGTCGGTATATGGAGTCTTGAACGTCACCACTTGCATATACGCCTGGGATATTGGTGTGGGTGGTTTTACCTTTGGTTTGGATGTAACCACTTTCGTCCATATCTAATTGCCCTTTAAATATTTCTGTATTTGGAGTGTGTCCGATAGCTACAAACAATCCAGTTACAGGAATTTCCTCTGTTTCTTTAGTTTGATTGTTTATTACACGAATACCTTCTACTACTTGATCACCCAACACCTCTTCTACTTCTGTATAGTAGCGCAGGTCAATATTTTTAGTATTGGTTACACGATGTTGCATGGCCATAGATGCACGCATTTCACCACTACGAACTAGCATGGTAACACTCTTACAAATGTTTGCTAGATAAGTTGCCTCTTCCGCTGCGGTGTCTCCTCCACCAACTAACGCTACATCTTGATCTTTATAGAAGAATCCATCACAAACAGCACATGCCGATACTCCACCACCACGTAATCGCTGTTCGCTAGGCAATCCTAAATATTTAGCAGTAGCTCCAGTAGAGATAATTACTGTTTCTGCTTCTAATTGGGTAGTATTATCAACCGTTACCTTATGAATCCCCCCTACTTCTTTACTAAACTCTACAGCGGTAACCATACCAAAGCGAACTTGGGTGCCAAAACGCTCTGCTTGTTTTTGTAAATCTACCATCATCGCAGGACCTTCTACTCCCTCAGGATATCCAGGAAAGTTATCTACTTCGGTAGTAGTAGTCAACTGACCACCTGGCTCCATTCCTGTATATAGAACAGGTTTTAAATCTGCTCTAGCTGCATAAATAGCTGCCGTATAACCTGCTGGACCCGATCCAATAATCAAACATTTTATTCTTTCTATTTCTTCTGCCATAATAGTATTATAGTTTTATTTCAATTTTTGTGATTGTAATGTAATAGTAGCTATTTCGTAGCGTTCATTACAACCTTGTTCATTTTATTAACCAATAGTATAATCAATAGTCTCTATTACAAACAACAAAGATAATGCACTTTCTCTATATCGAAACATGACAAATGTCTTTTTTTGGCTAGTCTGTAATTCCTAATTTAGCCTAAACATTAAACCGTAAACATCATGATTAAGACTTTTCCAAGCGACATTGAAATTGCACAAGATGCGAATATACAACCAATTTCGTCAATTGCCAATGCATTAAAGATTCCAGCTCGCTATGTTGAGCCTTATGGTCATTACAAAGCAAAACTTTCCTTAGACTTATTGAATACGGAAAAAGTAGCAGAAAACAATCTTATTTTAGTTACCTCTATCAACCCAACCCCTGCAGGAGAGGGTAAAACTACGGTAAGTATCGGTTTAACCGATGGCTTACGACGTATAGGGAAAGAAAGTATAGCGGTATTGCGAGAGCCTTCCTTAGGCCCTGTGTTCGGTATAAAAGGAGGGGCTGCTGGTGGTGGTTTCTCTCAAGTAGTACCTATGGAAGATATAAACCTGCACTTTACTGGAGACTTCCATGCTATTGAAAAAGCCAATAACCTATTATCGGCAGCGATTGATAATAACCTACAAAGCAAAACCAGATCCTTGCAAATCGATCCGAACACCATTTTATGGAAACGTGCTATGGATATGAACGACAGAAGCTTGCGACAAATCGTAGTAGGTATTGGAGGAAAAGCAAACGGTATTACAAGAGAAGATGGGTTTAACATTACACCTGCTTCGGAGATAATGGCCATTCTATGTTTAGCCGAAAGCTTTAGCGATTTAAAAGCAAGGCTTGGTGCCATATATATAGCCGACGATATATATGGAGAGCCAGTTTATGCGCGAGACTTAAATGTGGTGGGAGCGATGGCCATTTTGCTTAAAGATGCGATTAAGCCAAACTTAGTACAGACTTTAGAAAACACACCAGTAATTCTGCATGGTGGGCCATTTGCAAGTATTGCCCAAGGAACTAACTCGGTAATAGCTACAAAGATGGGCTTATCCCTATCGGAATATGTGATTACCGAAGCTGGATTTGGTGCAGATTTAGGTGCAGAGAAGTTTTTACATATAAAATGTGGGGCTTCGGGACTTAGACCAAAAACCACAGTTTTAGTAGTTACAGTACGAGCCTTAAGACATCATGGTGGCGCTACAAAAGAAGAGTATGGCACACCAAACTTAAGCAGGGTGAAAGAAGGATTTGCTAACGTAGAAAAACATATAGAAAACCTAAAGAAATTTGGAATGACGCCAGTGGTGGCTATTAACACCTTCCCAGAGGATAGTGTGTCTGAAGTTACTTTTATAAAAGAAGCTTGCGAGAAGCTTGGCATTACCGCAGTAACTAGTGATGGATTTGCTAATGGTGGGAAAGGTTGTACCGAGCTTGCGCATGCCGTAGTAGAAGCGATAGAAGACAAAAGCAGTAATTTTAAAATGCTTTACGACAGAGACTTGCCAGTGAGTGAGAAGATAACCACCTTAGCTAAAGAAATTTATGGAGCAAGAGAGGTGTTCTATTCGGCTAAAGCTATTCAGCAAATGGAAACCTTAAAAAAGAACGGCTTCGATAGGTATCCAATATGTATGGTAAAAACCCCGAGTTCGTTAAGCGACGACCCAAAAGCTATAGGACGACCTGAAGATTTTGAAATTACAGTAAGGGAGTTTGAAGTGGCTGCTGGGGCTGGATTTGTGTTACCAATACTAGGCGATACGCTGCGTATGCCTGGATTACCAACTGTTCCTGCAGCAGAAGGTATGGATATAGATGATAATGGGGTGATTAGTGGATTAAGCTAATACGCAGCCTATTTAAGAAATACCAACCCCGTAGAGGAATAGCTAAACCTTTACGGGGTTTTCACATAATAGTATTCATAAAATAAATCAATTATTCCTAACATATTGTTTAAATTTAAAAGTCTTAAGTGTTTATAACCTAGATTACAAAATGCTTAGGAGAGCATGGCTTTTAAATACTATTTCTATTATATGGATACATCACTCTTTGAGAATACCACCCGTATTATCTATAACAAAGATAATGTAAAGCAAACGCAAATTACCAGTCTACTGCCAAACCGTATGCTATATGAGGCCAATCACAGCGTGTGGTTGCATAGTTATACTATGGAGGACAAAGAGAACCTACGATTGATTATCTCCGATAATGGTTTAGATGACTTTTTAAATAAACTCTTAAACAACGAAATCGAAACAAATAAAGTAATCGATTTAGAAGGGGTTCTATTTATTAGCTTGCATATTTTGTCTCCAGAGCACAAGCCACTAAAAACAAGGCCACTGGTTTTTATTGTAGCACCAGATTTTGTTTGGACCATTCAGAACACACAGAAAAATTATTTCGAGTGGATAGAACAGCGACTTTTAAATAAATCTACTTCGATTATGCGTAGAGATGTGGATTATTTGCTAGGGCTTATGATAGAAACCATTATAGATAGCTATGATGAGGTAATAGCACAGCACACCAACAACAAAATTTACCAAACCGACGTAATAGATACCCGTCCTACCCCAGAGTTTATGCAGGAAATAGAGAATTTTAAACAAGAACTATTTGTTTTGAAAAACTCTGCGTTAAGTTTACGGGATAGTATTTCAAAAATTGAAAATACGGAGAGTATAGACTTAGAAGAAAAATACTTTAAGGAGGTAAAAGAGCAGGTTAAAAATGTATTGAACGATATAGACTTTAGCATACAAACCTTAGAAAGTAAGATTAGCCTAATATTTAGTATTCAAGGGCATCGCATGAATGAGATTATGAAAACCCTAACCGTTTTCTCGGTCATCTTTATTCCACTTACCTTTATAGTTGGAGTCTATGGGATGAATTTTGTTAACATGCCGGAGTTAGAATGGGAAAACGGGTATTACTATAGCCTAATCCTTATGCTGGCTGTAGTAGCCTTAGTTATACTTTATATAAAACAAAGGTTTAAATAAAAAAGGTGCTGGTAAAAACCAACACCTTTTAAGTACGCTAGCATACGTAGCTTAGCTATTTAAATAGTGGAACTTATTCCAGTCCTCCCATCATTTTCTCCTGTAGTTTTTGTTGCAATTCTTGATCTGTACTAATAGTATTTGCTACTCTTTCATACTGTTCCTTGGTCATTCCTTGCTTTTCTATTTCCTTCTCTATCGTAGCTTCAAAATCAGTTTGAATCTTTGCAATATTATCATGGATTTTCTTGTGAATAGCTAGCTCCTTCTCAGAAGGCTTTTCTCCTTCGGTTGAGTTTTGATTTACTGCCGCTTCAATTTCAGCGAAACGATTTATCTCCAACCCTTCTTCTTCTATCATCGCAAATATGCTGTTTTGCGCTTTCTGATTTTCGGTAAGCATTACCTTATATATTTCGGTAAAAGAATTTAATTCGGCGTCAGAAACTTTATCCTGTGCAAACATGGTAACCCCAGCTAACAGACAGATGGATAAAAATAATTTTTTCATAATGGACAATTTCATAATAGATTATACTCTTATTTGTTATTAGATGTAATATTACAGAGAATAATATAACTTACAAGACGATAGCAAAAGAAAAAAGAGTTTTATAACGAAGATTAACGAGATTTGAAAAAATAAACAAAATAGCGTTAATTGTACGTTAACAACTTGAAGAGCATGTTTGTGCCCAAGTAAAACCAACAATAACCAAATCTAAGTTACCTCCTAAATCTATACTGCATAACCTCAGCAACTACCTAACATAAAATTCTTCAAGGTGTTTAGTTTAGTAGCGTGATTAAAGCTATGGTCTTGCGCTTCCTATTAATTAAAAGTCTTAGAAGCCTATACTAGTGAAGCAAACTTGTTAAGGGCTTTTTCACCTCGCCAAGGAAGCGAAAATATTATTTTATTAATATATTTATAGCAATAAAGACCAACAACCTGCTAATTACTAAGCTAAATCTGTAAAAACTTACGACTATAGCAATATATACGTTAAAGCAAAACTAACCAAAAACCAAAGGATATGAGAACCCTAAAAATTATTAAGTATGCCTTCTCCCTAATCGGCATTGGCGTACTAATAGGCGCTTATTATTTTTATAACAACACGAAAAGCTTTTTAGAAAACTCGCATACAACCACTGGCACCGTTACCGAACTTATTAAAACTACCTCAAGTGAGGGGTCTGTTCTGTACCAGCCGAGAATCCAGTTTACAACAGATAATGGGGAGTAAATTACTTTTACATCTGGCACTTCTAGCAACCCACCAAGTCATAAAAAAGGAGACGTAGTAGACGTATACTATCAAATAGATAATCCTCAGAAAGCGAAAGTAAAAGGGTTTCTCACCTTATGGGCTGCGCCTATCCTCATGGCCGGCATAGGCTTATCCTTTTTTATGCTTGGTTTCTCCATGCTGATAAAAAAAACTCGGACTATCAGAAAAGTAAAAGCTTTAAAGGCAAATGGGCAGCGTATACAGGCTAAGGTTAAGCATATTGGTCTTAACACATCGCATAAAATTAACGGACGAAGTCCCTACCAAATTCAAGCACAATGGCAAAACCCATCGACTTCTAAAGTACACATTTTTAAGAGTGAGTACTTGTGGTTTGATCCGACAGATTACGTAAACGAGGAAGAAATAACGGTTCTGATAGACAGGAATAATCCTAAGAAATATTATGTGGACGTTTCGTTTCTTCCTCAGTTAGCGAAATAATAAAGTTTAGCGGTGTATTCACCATCCCTTGCCTATTGCAACTCTCCCGATTGCACCTGCCATAACTGATGGTAAATGCCATTCTTTTCTAGTAACTCGTCGTGAGTACCTTGCTCGGCTAGCCTACCTTTATCAAGAACGAAAATGGTATCGGCATTTCGTATGGTAGACAAACGGTGGGCAATAACAATCGTGGTTCTATTCTCGGCAATCTTGGTTAAAGAGCGTTGAATAGCCGCTTCGGTTTCATTATCGACAGCCGAAGTGGCTTCATCCAAAATTAAGATGGGAGGATTTTTTAATATCGCTCGAGCAAGGGATATACGCTGTCGCTGACCGCCTGACAATTTTATTCCTCTCTCCCCTACTACGGAATCGTAGGTTTCTGGAAGCTCAGAAATAAACTCATGAGCCTCGGCTAACATAGCTGCTTGTTTGATTTCCTCATCGGTAGCTTCAAAACTTCCATAGCTAATATTCTCTTTTACACTGCCATGAAATAAATATACATCCTGACTTACAAATCCTGTAGTCTGTGCTAAACTTTCTAATGTGTAGTTGCGTATATCTTCTCCATCTAGTAAAATTCTGCCATTGGTTACATCGTACATCCGCATAAGCAGTTTTATCATGCTACTTTTTCCAGCTCCAGTAGAACCAACAATTCCCACGGTTTGTCCAGGAAGAATTTCTAAATTCAATTGATTTAAAACCGTATCGCCAGTACGGTATTTAAAATCTACATTCTGTACTTGGTAATGCCCTTTAACCGTTGCGTTGTCTAAAACGATATCACCATCAGGCAACACTTCTTTTGTATCTAACAAAGTCATTATTCTCCTTACACTAGCCATAGCGCGTTGATACAAATCGAAAGTCTCGCCTAACCGAGTTAATGGCCAAAGTAATCGTTGAGTTACAAAAATTAAAACGCTATACAGGCCCACCGCCATGGTTCCTTCTAAGGTTTGAAGACCTGCAAAAATTAAAATACCGATAAATCCTACCAAAATAAGCATTCGAATCAACGGAACGAAAGCGGCACTAAGTCGGATAACTTTTTGGTTGGCTTCTCTATATTTTTCTGAAGTTTTGGCCATTCGCTCGTTTTCATAAGCTTCTGTTCCAAAACTTTTTATAGTCGCCATGCCGCCAAGATTATTTAGTAACTGCGAGCTATTATCACTAGCTTTTTCTCGCACTACACGATAACGCGGTTCTAGTTTTTTCTGAAACCATATAGATCCCCAAATAATAAATGGCATGGGCAACAACGCCATCCACCCTATTTCTGGAGCCGAGAACATAAAGATAGAACCGATTACCAAGACCGTGATAATCACTTGAATAATATCGTTGGCACCATGGTCTAAAAATCGTTCTAACTGGTTAATATCATCGTTAAGAACTGTTATTAAATCACCAGAAGACTTATCCTCAAAGAAAGCCATTTCCTGATTTTGCACATTTGCATAGGCGTCTTTTCGCAAACTGTCTTGAACATATTGCGCCAGATCTCGCCAGTAGATTTTGAACAAGTATTCAAAAAACGATTCTAGCATCCAGACGATAGCGGTAACACCAGCTAACCAAATCAACTGCTCTTTAGGATCGCTTATTCCAAATCGCGAAATTAAGCTTTCGTCTCCTTTAACCACTACATCTACCGCAGCTCCAATAAGCACTGGTGGGGCTAAATCGAAAATCTTATTTACAACAGAAAAAATCGTTGCTAAAATCACTTTCCTCCTAAAAGGCCGCATATATTTTAGCAGCTGATGCAAAGGTGATTTAGAATGTGTTTTAGATTTCATAAATCGATATCTCAAGGGTTTATTCTAAAAGCAAATCTAATTTAATTTAAAGGGATAGGGAATTTTATCGCAAGCTAAATGGCATCTTAATTTCACCTCTATTGGATTAGTGAGTATTTCAATAGAAGGCTAGTTATAAAGGAAGATCGATGGATATCAAGTTATTTAATACCTAGAACAACAACAGATATAACATATTTTCCTTACTTTGCTAATATGAATTTTCTAGGACACATCTATCTTACCAAATCGGACAAGGAATTGTTATTGGGCAACTTCATGGCCGATAGTATAAAGGGGAATAGCTATAAGGAATACCCCGAAAACATTCAGAAAGGGATTCTTTTCCATAGATTTATCGATAGTTATACTGACGATCATCCGGCTTTTCGAAAAAGCACCGCAAAGCTTCACTCAGACTTCAGCCATTTTAGCGGCGTGCTGGTAGATGTTTTCTACGATCACTTCTTAGCAAAAAACTGGCAAAACTTTCATCCTACTCCCCTAGAGGAATTTGCTCAAGAATTCTATGCCTATATGGAAGAACGCTATGACTTAATGACGTCGAAAATGCAATATATCTTTCCGCATATGAAAGCTAATAATTGGTTAGTACGCTACGCTAGCCTAGAAGGTATTGAAAAAACCTTAAGCGAAATGGGAGGGCGAATAGGAAGAGAATACGAATTGGATAAGTCGGTTAAAAACCTAGAAAGGGAATATGTTTCTTTTGAAAGGGATTTCGAAGTATTCATAGCTGCTATTGAAGAGGCTACTAACAAAAAACGAAAGGAACTATTACTAAATAAACCCACCTAACCCCTACTTTCCTACTACACACAGATTGAATTAGAGAAACTAATATTAGAATCTATTTTAGTGGGTTAGAACCCCTGCTATTCCCTTAAGTATTTTCTGAGCAAGCTTGCGTATCTATAGAGAGACTCTTCTTGATTTTCAATTGATTTAGGTATCTTTGCAGACTATGGTAAAAAATGAAGGATTTATCGAGGTATTAGGTGCGCGTGTTCACAATTTAAAGAACATCGACATCCGAATTCCAAGAGAGAAATTAGTAGTAATCACAGGGCTTTCCGGGAGTGGAAAGTCTTCTTTGGCGTTCGACACCATTTATGCCGAAGGCCAACGACGTTATATAGAAACTTTTTCTGCTTACGCAAGACAGTTTTTAGGTAATTTGGAAAGACCAGACGTCGATAAAATTGAAGGTCTTTCTCCAGTAATCGCTATCGAGCAAAAAACCACCAGTAAGAGTCCACGATCCACCGTTGGAACGATTACCGAGGTATACGACTTTTTACGTCTGCTATATGCCCGTGCGGGAATAGCTTACAGTATGAATACCGGCGAGAAAATGGTAAGCTATACCGACCAACAAATCGCCGACCTGATTAAAAAGGATTTTGACGGGAAGCGCATAAATATTCTTGCCCCCGTAGTACGAGGTAGAAAAGGACATTACCGGGAACTATTTCAGCAAATAGCCAGACAAGGCTTTGTGAAAGTGCGAATAAACGGTGAAATACAAGACATAACCGTTGGCATGCGCGTAGATCGATACAAAACACATGATATTGAAATTGTAATCGATAGACTAGAAATAAACGACAGCGTAGCTTGCGACAAACGATTGTCGGAAAGTATTTTAACCGCTATGTATCATGGCGACGATACGTTGATGGTGGAAGACCATGAAACAAACGACATTCGCTATTTCAGTAGAGCATTGATGTGTCCGACCACCGGCATCTCCTATCCACAACCAGAACCAAATAGCTTCTCTTTTAACTCACCACGAGGGATGTGTGATAATTGTAAAGGTTTAGGAAGTTTACACGAAGTGGATATAGACAAATTAGTTCCAAAACCATCTTTATCTATAAACCAAGGAGCACTTGCCCCACATGGCGATGACATTCAGAAGAGCAAATGGGTTTACAATCAGCTAGAATTGTTAGCCCAGCGATTCTCTTTTAAACTTACCGATCCGTTTAAAGACCTGCCTACAGAGGCCAAAAAAGCTATTTTTTATGGGCTACAGGAAAAGTTTGAACATAAATCGCAAACCCTAGGAATAACACGAACCCATCAAATAGATTTTGAAGGACTTATTCCCTTTATACAGAACACCTACGACGAGAACAGTTCTAGAAAACTACGTCGTTGGGCAAAAGAGTTCATGAACAAAGTAGATTGTCCGGAGTGTAAAGCAGGGAGAATAAAGAAAGAGTCTTTATATTTTAAAATAGCAGAGAAGAACATTGCTGAACTTGCCTCTATGGATATCGTAGACCTCAAGCTATGGATGGATGGACTACTACCAAAATTAAATAAAGCACAAGCAAAAATTGGAGGTGAAATAGTAAAAGAGGTATCTACTAGACTACAATTCTTGTTAGATGTAGGCTTGGGTTATTTATCATTAAACAGAGGTTCGGCTACCTTATCTGGAGGAGAAGCACAGCGTATTCGTTTGGCCACTCAAATCGGCTCTCAACTAGTCGGAGTGCTTTATATTCTGGATGAACCAAGTATAGGGCTTCACCAACACGATAACGACCGTTTGATAGACTCTTTGATTAAGCTACGCGATATAGGAAACTCTGTTATTGTAGTAGAGCATGACAAAGAAATGATCCTTCAAGCTGATTACGTAATCGATATTGGGCCAGGAGCTGGAAAAAACGGTGGAGAGATTGTTTCCACGGGCACACCAAAAGAACTCGCCGCTTCCTCTACGCTTACAGCACAATATTTAAATGGTGAGAAAGAAATAGAAACACCAAAAGTTCGTAGAAAAGGCAGTGGAAAAGTCTTAAAACTTGAAGGAGCTACGGGGAACAACCTAAAAGATGTAACCATTGAGATTCCTTTAGGGATGATGGTAGGCATTACAGGATTATCTGGAAGTGGAAAATCTACTTTAATCAATCAAACCTTATATCCTATACTAAATGCTCATTTCTTTAACGGAGTGCAAAAACCTCTGCCGTATAAAAAAATTACTGGTTTAGAGCATTTAGATAAAGTTATTGAAATCAATCAATCGCCTATAGGCAGAACACCACGTTCTAACCCAGCAACGTATACTGGTGTATTCTCCGAAATTCGAAGTTTGTTCGCTAAGTTACCAGAATCGGCCATTAGAGGATATAAACCAGGACGCTTTAGTTTTAACGTAAAAGGCGGACGCTGTGAAACCTGTAGAGGAGCTGGTGTTAGGGTTATTGAGATGAATTTCCTACCGGATGTTCATGTGGAATGTGAAACTTGTCAAGGAAGACGCTTTAATCGCGAGACTTTAGAAATCCGCTATAAAGGAAAAAACATTGCCGATGTTCTAGATATGACAATATATGAGGCGGTAGAGTTTTTCGAATTGATTCCAAGAATTCACAGAAAATTAAAAACTATAAAAGACGTAGGACTAGGTTATATTGCACTCGGACAGCAGTCTACCACCTTATCTGGTGGCGAAGCACAACGAATGAAATTAGCCACGGAACTTTCTAAGCGAGATACCGGAAATACGATTTATATTTTAGATGAACCAACAACAGGGCTTCATTTTCAAGATATTCGTACCTTGATGGGTGTTTTAAATAAGCTGGTAGACAAAGGAAACACTGTTTTGATTATTGAACACAACCTAGACGTTATAAAGTCCATGGATTATTTATTGGATATCGGTCCAAAAGGTGGAAAAGAAGGTGGCGAATTAGTCGGACAGGGAACGCCTGAGGAATTAGTTAAAAAATCAAGTAACTTTACAGCTAGATACTTAAAAAACGAATTAAACATTTAAAAGATTATAAAAATGAATAAGATTTTTCAATCAAAAGACTGGACAGAGATCAAATCCAATGACTCTTGGGCGATATTTAAAATTATGGGGGAATTTGTAAATGGCTATGAGAAGCTAAACAAAATAGGACCATGTGTGTCTGTTTTTGGTTCGGCTAGACTACAGCCTGGAAGCAAATACTATAAGTTGGCTGAAGATGTGGCTAAAAAGATTACCGATAACGGATATGGCGTTATAACAGGTGGTGGTCCAGGAATAATGGAGGCCGCAAACAAAGGGGCTTACGAAAACGAAGGTACATCAGTTGGAATAAATATATCATTGCCTTTCGAACAAGAAAGCAACAAATATATCGACCACGACAAAAACATCAATTTCGATTACTTCTTCGTACGTAAGGTAATGTTAGTAAAATACTCTCAAGGCTTTGTGGTTATGCCAGGTGGATTTGGAACTTTAGATGAGTTATTTGAAGCCATTACGCTTATTCAGACTTTGAAAATCGATAAATTCCCAATTATCCTTGTAGGAAAAGAATATTGGGGTGGTTTGTTAGATTGGATTAAAACCAAGTTAATCGAAGAGAAAATGATTTCACCAGAAGATATCAACCTGTTTAGTGTGGTAGAAACCTCAGAAGAAGTGATTAAAATATTAAATGACTTCTATTCTGAGTACGGTCTCAGTCCAAATTTCTAACTTTGTTTCTTAAATCAAGATATAATGTATAGAAAAAAACTACTTTTTGCATGTGTATTTTTGTTTTGCGGAATAATTTCGGCTCAAGATCGGGTAAAAGTCGCATTTTACAATCTATTTGAATATCCAGAGTATCTTCCTACCAACAGAGCTCCCATACTAAAGAACTTACTAACGGAAATCGATCCAGATTTGTTCATGGTGTGTGAGCTCTTAACGGAAGAAGGTGCTGACGATATTCTTTATAACGCAATGAATTACGACACCAATCGTAATTTCGCTAGAGCACCTTTTATAACTAACCAATCTAGCGATTCAGATATGCAACAATTGCTATATTACGATAGCGATATATGGAAATTACTATCCACCGAAGTTCTTGCTACCAACTACAGAGACATAAATAAATATAAGCTGCAATTACTTACCGATGACGATACTGACCCAGTATACGTATATGCTTTCGTTGCTCACTTAAAGTCTAGTTCTGGACGGGCGAATAGGTTAATTCGTTTAGAAATGGTAGAAACACTTACGGCGCATTTGCAATACATAGAACCTGATGCCTATGTGCTATTTTCTGGTGACTTTAATCTATATACCTCCGATGAGGAATCTTACCAAGAGCTATTAGATGAAGGAAATAGCATTGTATTTCAAGACCCAATTGACAGCTTTGGAAATTGGCATAAAAACGAAGATTTTGCCTATTTACACACCCAATCTACACGAGTAAGCAATGCTGGTTTTGGTACAGGAGCAAGTGGCGGAATGGACGACAGATTTGATTTTATCATGTTGTCTGAAAACTTATTTGAAGACAATCCGAACCTTCAATATGTTCCCGATAGTTATACAGCCTATGGGAATAATGGAAATTGCTATGAAAAGGATATCAACGATCCATCTTGTAGTGGTGAGTTCTCGCAACAAACACGTGATTGGCTTTATATGATGAGCGATCATTTACCAATAGTGTTGGAATTGGAAACCAACAAAACTTTGCGAACACAAACCGTACACACCACCTTACCTACTCCAAAAGTAATTACCAATCCGGTAGGGAATAACTTAAAAATCTACATTCCAGAAGGAAGCGCCAGAAGTACTTCTAAAATAGAGATTTACAATACTCTCGGTGTTTCCATAATCCAAAAGGAAATATTATCGACAGGTACCGAATTAGCTATTCCAGTAGAGCATTTAGCATCAGGAATATATTTTGTAAAACTTGCGGAGTATCCACAACACACCCTAAAATTCATTAAAAGATAATCTTTAACCTCTATCTATTCGGAATACGTAACTATATATGTTAAAAAACTGACTTTATCAACAAGTCCACATCAATTCCACACTATATTTAATAAATAATATGCAGTTATGACCTAAAAAACTGTTTATTAGTCAATAAAACTTGAATATTATTATGCATTGCATAATGGTTAGTTTTTACTTATATTTGTAAGGATTAAAATTTTTCACCCATGCAAGTACAACCTATATCAAATAAAGAAAAGCTGTCCTTTGAAGACTTTAAGAACGAAGTGCTTAAGGACTATAAAGTAGCGGTAACCAGTAGAGAGTGTAGCCTTTTAGGAAGACGAGAGGTATTGACTGGAAAAGCCAAGTTCGGAATTTTTGGAGATGGTAAAGAAGTGCCACAAATAGCTTGGGCTAAGGTATTTAAGGATGGCGATTGGCGAAGTGGATACTATCGAGACCAAACCTTTATGATGGCTATTGGCAAGCTTACTGTTCAAGAATTTTTTGCCGGATTATACGGACATGTAGACCATGATTTAGAACCTATGAGTGCTGGACGCCAAATGGGTGGGCATTTTAGTACGAAAACGGTTAATCCTGATGGAAGCTGGAAAAACCTAGCAAACGAAAAAAATAGCAGTGCCGATATTTCCCCGACAGCAGGACAAATGCCTAGGCTTTTAGGATTGGCACAAGCGTCTAAGATTTATCGTGAAGTAGATAGTGTAAAAGATAAAACAAATTTCTCCAATAAAGGAAATGAGATAGCGTGGGGAACTATTGGGAATGCTAGTACAAGCGAGGGTTTATTTTGGGAAACTATAAATGCAGCAGGAGTACTACAAGTACCAATGGTAGTAAATGTGTGGGATGATGAATATGGTATATCGGTACACGCCAAACACCAAACCACTAAAGAAGATATTTCTAAAATTTTAAGTGGATTCCAACGAGATGAGAAGGACAAAGGATATGAAATAATCAAAGTAAAAGGTTGGGATTATCCGGCGTTAATTGAAGCTTATGAAAAAGCAGAGAAAATAGCAAGAAAAGAGCATGTACCTGTTTTACTACACGTAAAAGAAGTTACCCAACCTCAAGGTCACTCCACTAGTGGATCACATGAGCGTTATAAAAACGAAGAGCGACTAACTTGGGAAAGAGAGCACGATTGTAATCTAAAAATGCGAGAATGGATTATAGCAAATGAATTTGCAACAGCCGAAGAACTAGATGCTCTAGAAAAAGAGATTAAAAAAGAAGTTCGCGAAGGGAAAAACGCTGCATGGAAAGCTTTCACCGATGAAATTAAAGAAGAACAAAAAGAAGTCCTTAGTGTACTTGCTGATTTTGCTGGTAAAAGCAAAAAGATAAAAGAAATATTTGATGCACTTGCAGCAGACAGACAGCCAATTAGAAAAGACTTACTGAGCGCAGCAAGAAAAGCACTTCGATATGCTACCCAAGCTAATTTAGATGGCAGAATTGCCCTTTCGAAGTGGATAGAGTATTACATCAAACAAACCCAACCAAAATTCAGTTCGCACCTGTACTCAGAGAGTGGAACGGCTTGTGACATTGAAGAAGTGTTACCAACTTACGATGATAAACCAGAAGTTGTAGATGCGCGTATTGTAATTCGAGATAACTTCGATGCAATATTTACTAAGCATCCAGAAACTTTAGTGTTTGGAGAAGACACAGGGAAAATTGGAGATGTAAACCAAGGGTTAGAAGGATTACAAGAAAAGTACGGAAAGCTAAGAGTAGCCGACACTGGCATTCGAGAAGCTACTATTCTTGGCCAAGGTATTGGGATGGCCATGCGAGGCTTACGACCTATAGCAGAAATCCAATACCTAGACTATATCCTTTACGCATTGCAAATCATGAGCGATGATTTGGCTACACTACAATACCGTACAAATGGCACGCAAAAAGCGCCATTAATTATAAGAACACGTGGTCATAGATTAGAAGGTATATGGCATAGCGGATCGCCAATGGGTGGATTGCTTCACTTATTAAGAGGAATCTATATTCTAACTCCAAGAAACATGACAAAAGCTGCTGGCTTCTACAACACGCTATTAGAAAGTGATGAGCCAGGCTTAATTATAGAGTGTTTAAACGGCTATCGATTAAAAGAAGAGTTACCTACGAACCTTGGAGAGTTCCGAACACCAATCGGAAAGGTAGAGACATTACGTGAAGGAACCGACATTACTGTGGTGTCTTACGGAAGTACCTTAAGATTGGTAGAAGAAGCTGCCAAAGAGTTGGCAGAGCATAATATAGAGGTAGAAATAATCGACATTCAAAGCTTATTGCCATTAGACATTCACCACGATATTGTGAAGAGTTTAGAAAAAACCAATCGCTTACTTGTGGTAGATGAGGATGTTCCTGGAGGTGCATCGTCGTATATCGTACAGGAAATAATCGAAAAGCAAAACGGATACAAGTATTTAGATAGTATGCCACAAACCCTTACTGCTAAAGCACACCGTCCTGCTTATGGTACCGATGGGGATTACTTCTCTAAGCCATCGATGGATGATATCTTTGAAAAGATCTACGCTATTCTACATGAAGCCGATCCAAAGAAATATCCAGCTTTATACTAAAGCTTAATTGATATAAAAGAAAAAGCCTTGTAGCTAAAATAGTTACAAGGCTTTTTTATTTTATATCGGATCTACATCAATCACCACACGAACCGATCTAAATCCTCTTATCGATTCAAACTGATTGTGAATTCGCTGTAGATTATCTTTGGTTTGTTTAATGGAATGATGGCTAGGTATTTTTAGCATAATATGGGTTAAGTACTGATTTCTAATCCTTCCTACCGCTGGATCTTCTGGACCAAGAACTTGCGTGCTAAACGGTACGCGCATGGCTTGTGCATACCAACTTGCTGCTTGTCGCATTTTCTGATAGTTTCTATCTCTTAAAGTAATTCGGATTAACTTTACAAATGGCGGATAGCCAAAGTCTTTACGTTGCTCTATTTCATTAGCATACATCTGCTTATAATCATTATCCTTCAACACCTGTAAAGTTGTCTGCGATGGGTCGTAAGTTTGAATAAGCACATCACCCTGCTTTAGGCCTCTCCCTGCCCTACCCGCTACTTGCTGTAATAATTGGAAACTGCGTTCGTGTGCTCTAAAGTCAGGAAAGTTTAACAGGTTATCCGCTTGCAATACCCCTACTAGACCAATATTCGAAAAGTCCAAGCCTTTGGCAAGCATTTGAGTACCCACCAAAATATCGATTTTTCGATGTACCATTCGCTCGATAATTTTTTCATAAGCATGTTTTCGCCTGGTAGTATCTTGATCCATCCGCTGTATACGGTAATCGGGAAAATACTTTGTTATTTCCTTTTCGATTTGCTGGGTTCCAAATCCTTTATAATCTAAAGTTTCCTTGCCGCATGCCATGCAAGAAATCAACATTGCAATAGAGTACCCACAATAATGACAGCGCAACTGTTTTCTATATTCATGATAGGTTAAGCTTACATCACAATTGGTACATTGTGGCGATACACCACAGGTGGTACATTCTACCACAGGTGAAAAACCACGTCTATTTTGAAATAATATAACCTGCTCGCCTTGTCCTAAGCTATGTTTTATAGCATCTAATAACTCTTGACTAAAACGCCCTGTCATCTGCTTTTTATGATAGGCTTCTTTAAGATTTATATAGCGAATTTTGGGCATTGGTACATTCCCGAATCGTTGCGTTAACTCTACCAAGCCGTATTTTCCGGTTAAACAGTTATGGTAAGTTTCTATGCTAGGCGTAGCAGAACCTAGCAGTATCTTAGCCTTATGCTGAATGCCTAACACTATCGCTGCATCGCGACCATTATAACGTGGTGCTGGATTTTGTTGCTTAAAAGAAGCTTCATGCTCTTCGTCGACTATAATCAAGCCTAAATTGCTATAAGGTAAAAACATTGCCGAACGTGCACCAATAACTATCTGTGCTTTTTCTTTACCTTCTTGTAGGTTATGCCAGACTTCTATTCGCTCATGAACCGAATATCTGGAATGATATACCGATAATTGGTGTCCGAAATGCTTTTGTAATCGTCCTATTAACTGCGTGGTAAGAGCAATCTCGGGTACTAAGTATAAAACCTGCTTGTCTTGCTTTAAAGCATCTTCTATACATTGGATATACACCTCTGTTTTTCCGCTAGAAGTAACCCCGTGTAGCAAACACACATCTTTTTCTTGAAAACTCTGATTTATAGCTTTATAAGCCTCCTCCTGCGCCTCGCTTAGTTCTGATATAGCAATTGTTTCACCATCGAAAATATTTCTATCCTCCTGTAATTCATAACGCTCCACTACCCCTTTGTCTAATAATGCTCTTAAAACACCATCGGAAGCATCGGATTTTTTCAGTAATTTCTTAGGGGCAATAGGCTTTTTAGTTTGTGCCTGAAGCATAAACAAGTTCAGAAGCACCTCTCTTTGCTTATTGGCTCTTGCCGATAGCTCTTCTAATAAAGCATTAAGGCTGGATTCGGTTTCATAGGCTTTTGCTAAGCGCACAAAGGTCTTACGCTTTGGAACATATTGTTCAAAAACCTCTTCCTCAACACTAATAACATCTTTGGCTAAAAGGGATTGGATTTGCGTTACTACATTTTGCTTCTCAAGAATGGCTTGCACTTCCTGTATTCGCAAAGCAGACTGTCTTTCTAAAGCCTCTACTATAAGATATTCTTCATCGGTTAAATCTACCTCTTTCTCCTCTTCTTGTTGCTTTTTAGAAATCAAGGTCTCGCTTTCTAACAGAAAAGCACTAGGTAGACCTGTTCGCACCACTTCGCCTATAGAACACATATAATAATCGGCCAACCAAAACCAATGACGGAGTTGTCGTTTGTTTATTACAGGCACCTCATCTAGAATCTGATCGATTTCTTTCGTATCGTACGCTGGTTTCTCGTCGTGAATATGTAAAACGATTCCCGTCTGTATTTTAGTTTTTCCAAACGGCACCGTAACTCGCATTCCTGCATCCAAATTATCAATCAGGGATTGTGGAAAATTATAAGTAAAGGTGTTCTTAATCGGTATGGGTAAAATTACATCTACGTATAGCATAGGCAAATAAAAAAGCTGTCTTTAGTTTTAAAGACAGCTTCAAAGATACAATAATCTAAATTTTAATCTGCAGCTCGTTGCCACATCTGTGTACGACCTAAAATCGACATTCCGATATAGCCTCGAACCTTTAATGTATTGGCATCTTCTAACTCAATATAACACTTATAGCGCTTTCCGTTATCTGGGTCGGTAATATAGCCACCTTCGTATTTATCTCCACTTTTCTCTAAACCCTTGAGAATTTCTAGTCCCAAAATAGGTCTATTTTTATCGTCACCAGTACACTGTTCACAAAGACGGTCCCGTTTTTCTGGATCGGTAATTTCAATTACTTTACCATAAACTTTATCACCTTTTTTAAATATTTCAACTACCGAACGGGCTTCCCCTGTATTATCGTCTATAGTCGTCCACTTGCCAAACACATCTTGTGCTTGCACCCCTGTAATAGTTAACAGGCTTACTAATGTTATTATCCACCAATTTCTCATTTTAATCGTTTTATTAATGTTATAAAGTTATATTCACTTGTTTTGTTTTTTTAAGTGTGCCTAAAGCAATATTTAACTCAAACCCAATCAGCAACAAGTTAGCATTTATCCAAATATACAGCATCATAATCAATAATGCACCTATTGAACCATATAATTCATTATAGCTCGAAAAATTATTAATGTATATACCGAACACATAAGTTGTTGCTAAAAACAATAAGGTAGTTGCAAAAGCTCCTAAAGAAAAGAAACGCGCTCTATCGATCTTCTTCAATCCAAAGTAATATAAGGTAGCAATCACACCGTAAATCATTATTACAAAGACTACGAATTGCAATAGATTAATCCAGAACACATCATAGTATATCAAGGATTCCATTTGTAATTTAGCGATCAATACTTCTCCGAAAATAATTACCCCAATAGCCACTATCATAAACATAGCCATGGCAAAGGACACTAAAAAAG
The DNA here is from genome assembly GCA_035302145.1 of Flavobacteriaceae bacterium. Taxonomy (GTDB): domain Bacteria; phylum Bacteroidota; class Bacteroidia; order Flavobacteriales; family Flavobacteriaceae; genus JAJYTI01. Next base: position 23,603 of record DATGSX010000154.1, read on the forward strand.
AAATGAAGTAATTGGCGATAAACGTGCGATTGGAAAACACAAAAACTGAATCGGAAAAAGCTTTAAAAATAGTGTAAACACCGTTACTGGCTAGAATTCCGGAAAGCACAAAGGACACCGATAACAAGCCTTTTCTTGGGTTGGTAGCAATATCTTCGATAATAGGATAAAAAAATTCACTGGTTTGTGCAGGTAAAAGGTTTTCCATAAAGCTTAAGAATTTGTCCTGAAAGCCTTCAATGGGAATGTATGGAATAAGGTTTAGAACGAATAGTAAGAATGGAAAAATAGCCATGAAAAAACTATAGGCTATAGAACTTGCTCTATACGATAGAATGCCTTGGGACAGGCCTTTTATGTAAATCTTTAAAAAATCATATAGTCTTAATCCATTAGTCCATGGTATAACTGTTTGTTTACTCCATTTAACTAGGACGCCAACTATAGGTAGATTTACTATTTTTTTACGCATTATAATACCACATTTAGACTTAAGTCTTTGTTATGGACGCTATGCGTTAAGGCTCCCGACGAAATATAGTCTACTCCACATTCCGCATAACCGCGCACGGTTTCTAAATCAATACCGCCACTTGATTCCGTTTCGCACTGGTCGCCGATTAGAGCTACAGCAGTACGGGTATCGGCATAATTAAAATTATCGATTAATATTCTATCTACTCCCCCCTCTCTTAAAATAGCTTCGATTTCTTTTAATGATCTGGCCTCCACAATCAATGGTAGGTCCAAGTTGTTCTCTTTTAAATAGGTTTTGGTTTTAGAAATTGCCTTGGCTACGCCACCACTCATATCTATATGGTTATCCTTGAGCATAATAGCGTCGTATAATGCAAAGCGATGGTTAACACCACCTCCAATCTTAACCGCTAGTTTTTCTAAAGCTCTAAATCCTGGGGTTGTTTTTCGAGTATCTAAAATTTTGGTTCCCGTACCTGCAACTATATCTACATACTGTTTGGTTTTGGTAGCTATAGCACTCATTCGTTGCATGCTGTTAAGCATAACGCGTTCGGCTTTTAAAATAGATTGGGAATTGCCCGAAATGTAAAGTACTATATCGCCATAAGAAACTGCGCTTCCGTCTTTAATACGAACATCTACCTCTAAGCTTGGATCTACATAATGAAGTAATTGCTTGGCAAAGTCAACACCGGCAATAATTCCTTCATCTTTTACTAAAAGCTCTGCAGTGCCAAGTGCGTTTGCATCGATACAAGCTAAAGATGAGTAATCGCCAGGACCAACATCCTCTCGAATAGCGTTTTTTATTATCCTATCTATTTCACTTTGAAAAGCTTTCGCTGAAATCATAATTAGTTTTTTATATAATGGTGGATACTAGGTACAAGATACAAGGAAGCAAATAATTTTAAGTAAAGTTTACTGATTTTTTCCACAAAACTAAGTTTTCTAGCTTGCCTTACTATTTTTAAATTGCGAATGGCACTCTTGGTGTTAATTGAGATCGGAAAATATGCTACCAAATACAATCTATACCATCGGTAATCATATGTAATACTAATCCTATAGCAACCACTCTGGTTTTTTTAAAGAATAGGCCTAACACATAAACGGGAATAACGTAGTAGGAATGTAAAAAATGGAATCCAATACTACATCGATTCGGATCAAAAATAGGATCTGCCCATAAATGGTCTAAATCCACCAACATGGTTAATAAGAGAATTGACTTAGGCGTTTAACCACTAAGATTTTTTATTAGGCAGGGTTTGGTATTTATCATCCTTGTCATTAGATTTTCAAAGATTCCATCTTTCATAAAACTTCTATTAAATCTGTAGCAATATTCGTCAAGATAATCC
>DATGSX010000155.1:0-9519 GCA_035302145.1 Flavobacteriaceae bacterium
TCAAAACATGATGCTGTGTTAACCTTAATTAATGCTTCCTTTTTAAATGAGAAGTCTAAAAAGAATTATGCCCAAGCCTATCAAACAAGATTAAAAAAACTGGTACGATCTTGACATTAATTATTGATGGTTAATTGTGGAGACACTATCCCGTAAAGTATGTAAGTAGAAAATTAGAGGGATACTCCTTATGACACTATCCTAAACCCCGCACCTCATACCCCACATCCATGCCTTTTCACAGCCTTAGGCTTTCTAGTCCAGTTCTGATATAGGGATTCCAGCTTTTTTACAGAAAACTTCGGTTTTATGTCATAGCTCAATGCCGTAAAGTCTTTCGACTTTGTCATAAAGTCTTTCGACTTTGCCGTAAAGTCTTTCGCCTTTGCCGTAAAGTCTTTCGACTTTGCCATAAAGACTTTCGACTTTGCCTTAAAGTCTTTCGCCTTTGCCGTAAAGTCTTTCGACTTTACGGCTAGGTAATTTGAGTGGGAATGCTCGATGAACTGTGTGTTTCTTGTCATTTTTTAGTCTTTGTTCTGTGTTGTTTTTGACTGCCTATAATTTATTATGAGTATAAAGTTTGTTTTTATGGTAAATTGTTGTATAATTATAGTTAAATTGATATGTTTATTATATGAATATACTCCTCTTTATTGTTTCATAACTACTCCCCTTTATTGTTTCATAACTACTCTCTCTAAAGTAAATACTTTATTTTATAATTCCCCAATTGTTGTCTAGTGCAACCGAAATAATTAAAGTTATTTTCTTTTTAAGAGGGAGTAGTTTTAATTCCCCCTTATTATGGATAAATTATTTTTACAATTTGGCGACAAGCTGAATGTCATGCATACTTTACTTTTAGAAATGGCGTATTGTAAATGTAATTACAAGAATGAAGCACTTGTCGCGTGGCTTTCAAAGGAAGATGTGATAGCACATCTTCGAATTTCTAACGCAACTTATTATAACTGGCGTAAAAATGGTATTTTAGATCCTGCAAGTACCCAAGGAGAAGATCGGTACATCCCCAAACAAATTAACAAGATTGTATTAGGGCGTAAATATAGAGAACGCCATAAATATGATAAATAAATCAGAAAGAGACGCAATCCATTGCGTCTCTCGTTTTTTTTACGTCGTTTGTGGGTATTTCGGGTTGGTCTGTGCCATTTTTAAAAGTTAGGTTATGGAAGCCTAGGGCTGAGGTGGTCGGTGAGCGGAGTCGAACTGCTCTCGAAGCCCGTTATATTTCGAAGCAAAACCACCCTTCGAGTGCCTTGTTCGCTGAGCTTGGTCGAAGTGCAGGGTTCGTTAATTGTGATAACAACCGAGGGCTGAGGTGATCGGTGAGCAAAGTCGAACTGCTCTCGAAGCCCGTTATATTTCGAAGCAAGACCACCCTTCGAATGCCTTGTTCGCTGAGCTAAACTAATAGCTTGGTCGAAGAGTGGCACAAATCAAACCGAAGTACCTAGCACTAATAGACCGAAATCAGTGGCATAAATCGAACCGAAATAGCCAAGCCTCATCGTTAATTGTATTTTAAAGAGTGATAAAGTATAGAAAAGATACTTATATTTACTTCAAACAATAGTGAAAAGTAGAAAAGAAATATGAAGAAGAGAGTAACTAAATACAAAACCGATTTTTTATTTCCAAAAAATTCTTTTTTTATTGGAATGGGTAGTGTTTTTAATGTATTCGGAAATTATTATAAATTCAATGCATCAAAATCCTCTGTCGAAGCCGATTACAAAGCTATAGAATCAGATTGGGGAGTTATAGGGCAAGATATTGAAAATGCTATCGATAAATTTAAAAAAGAACATTCTTTAAAATAAAATGTCAGAAGCTTTAGATCAAAACGAGAAGGAAGATGATTCCATTCCTCAAGATATACGTGAGATATTAGATGATCCTGAAATTTCTCAAGATAAAAAAGAGAAAATAATTTCTATTCTAACAATAAAAAGAAGCTTTAGAGGCCCATTACCCTCACCAGAAATTTTACAAGGATATAATAACGTTATTAAAGACGGTGCGGAACGTGTTATAAGAATGGCTGAAAACCAATCGAAACACCGTATGGAATTAGAGAAATTTGCAGTTAAAAAGCAAGTCAGACAAAGTGGTAGAGGACAAATTTTTGGTTTTTTATTGGCCTTAATTTGTATTTCAGCTACTGTTTATTTAGCAATAGAAGGACATGAAAATCTTGCAAAAACATTAGGAACAACTACAGTTATTGGTCTTGTTGGAATTTTTGTGGCTGGTAAATTTTTTCAAACCAAAGAATAATATTACCTCCACCTCAACAAATCCCGAATATCAACACCTAAAGTTTCTGCAATCCTAGTTAAAATAGAAATACTCAAATTTGACTTTGCATTTTCGACTTTACTAAGATTAGAGCTGTCAATATTAGAGAGGACTTCCAAGTCAAGTAACAGTTCATTTTTTCTTATTCCAGTATTGTACGCACACCTTCTATGAGTATTGGCTTAACTCACGCTTAATTTGATTTCATCTCAATTATTGCCACTTTCAAAGAATAAAAATAAGTTATAGTACTTAACTTTTACTGAATACTATATTGGCTTATCAATCATCGCAATTTGCGACCAGTTCATTTCTCTCAATGACATTCGATTGAAAACGACAGATTCAATAGTGCATTCTAATCTTTTATGATTAATACAGTTTAATCCCTGAAAATCATTAACTTGGTGATTCGGTAAAATTTTGTCCTATGGAAAATCAAAAAGGTTTTATTCCTAAGCATGGAGGCTATCGCAATTTATTGACCTATCAAAAAGCGGAAATTATTTATGATGGAACAGTGTATTTCTGTAATAGGTTTTTTCATAAGTATGATAGAACTGTTGGGCAGATGGTACAAGCAGCTCGTTCTGGAAAACAAAATATAGTTGAAGCTAGTATGGCATCTGGTACTTCTAAAAGCACCGAAATTAAGTTGACTAATGTAGCAAGAGCCAGCTTAGAGGAGTTACTGATAGATTATGAGGATTTTGTACGAACTCGTAAACTTACTAAATGGAATAGAAGTCATCGTTATTCAAAGCGATTTGATGAATTAAACAGAACACCAAATGCCAACTACAATACTTTTAAAAAAGCAATCGAAAACTCAAATCCTGAAATCTGCGCAAATATAATGTGGTGCCTTATTAATGTAACAACCTATTTGCTTAGAAGACAGCTTTCTACATTAGAGAGAGAATTTCTCGAAGAAGGTGGAATAAGAGAAAGAATGTTTAAAGCAAGAGTAAACCGTAGAAATAAAAAATAATTTGAAATTTCGTGGGACAATTAGGACACGGCGACAGTTCACAGCTCATACTCCTTTTTCCACCCCGTCCCCCCGAGCGTAACAGGTTTGATTAAAAGCTTATTAATACATTTTATAATTTATTATTCACCCTCTAAAATACTCCCTTACACCTACAACCTCACCAACTACCCTCAACTCTTCTTTGCTTACTTGTTCATATATTTCAGTAAATTCTTTTAAAGAATAGCCCATGCTTTCGATGATGAGAGATGAATTATTTCTAATCTTTTTTCGTAGCTTCTTTATCTTTGATTATAAATAAATCAGATATCTTTTTATCTAATGCTCGTGCGATTTTTGATAAAGTAAATATTGAAGGGTTGACATCTCTATTTTCAATCCTACTAATTTGAGTGCGAGAACATTCAGCTTCTAATGCTAAATTCAATTGTGAAAAGCCTTTCTTTTCACGAAACTTTTTAACATTTAAAGCGATAATCTCTAGTGTCTCTATGTAGTCGGGATCATTCATGAGTGCAACTTCGATAATAAAAAGAAAATAAATTGACACATATATGTTGCATCTTTAAAAGTTTTTATTATATTTGTTTAGTAATCAGCGAAAAACTGATTAAGACATATTACATTTGCGATAGCATTTCTATAGAATTATAGAAGCATTCGCTTAGAATCTCGCTTTTGAAAACTGGTAATTTTTATACACACGAGAGGATAAGCTAGGATGCTCACGACCATGGCGTGAGCTCCCTTATTCGTGTGTGGGTATACCAGTACCTCAAAAGCGATAAGTGGAGTTTCACGCCTATTTTTTGATGCAAATTCTTCCACATATTCTACGCTACCGCTTCTTTTCTACCTAATTAAATCCTATCCAATAAAATTTCGGGCTGCGAAATTGCATTATTAATGCAGTTCGGGCAACAAAAAAATAATGTTTAACTAAATAGAAAAATTATGCTAACACACTAACCAAATCCCGCTATGAACAAGTTGCTTTGAATTAGTACTATTCACAAATTGGAATAGATCATCCATACTAAATTATACGTTCTATGCGGGTATTTTTTTAAAATAGTAGCGAGTCGCTCTGCCCAACTAGAGTGGTGGTTACTAGAAGGAAGTTAACCCACTTCGAAGCTAGCTATGAGTTTTTTACTTTCATATACATTTATACTTTTTTGCTTGTAACATAGCCAAGGAGTGGGATTACGAACAAAGTTTTAAGGCTAAATATTAAGGAAGAAAAACTAAGCCCCAATAAACTCGAGCTGTATTTATTAACTAATTAAAACCATTGCGTATGAAATAACAAAAGCTGTTTGAGTTATAAATTGGTGGTCAGGGGTCGGTGGTCTGAGGTCGGTGTTAATTTAACTTGTCACTGAACTCTGTTCTCTGAACTCTGAACCCCAATTAAAATGGTGGTCGGGGGTCGGTGGTCTGTGGTCGGTGAAGAAATACACTGAACTCCGTCCACTGAACTCTGAACTCTAAAAAAAATGGACTCCTCCGAGAGCTGGAAACTACTGGAGAAGCCCATAGATCAATTTAAAAGTATTAACCAATTAAATCAACAATGTAAAAGTATGAAAACAATTACTTTTCGGCTAGCTACTTTTCTTAAGTATAGCCTAATTTTTACTATGCTTTTTAGCATAGGGAACTTATATGCCCAGAACCATAGGGTTTCGGGAACGATTACGCACGAGGGCAATCCATTGCTCGGTGCAACCATAATGATAAAAGATACCCAGCGTGGTACTACCACCGATATGGATGGGTATTTTGAGCTACTCGCTCAAGAGGATGAAACACTAGTGGTATCCTACCTCGGTTACGAAACCAAAGAAATCCCTATTCAGGGAAGAACTACTATAGATATAGAACTCACTGCTGGTGCGGACATGCTAGATGCAGTAGAGATTACTGGAGGGTATTATTCCTTGGATGAACGAACGAGAACGGGGAATGTGGTTAAGGTAGATACCGATCAGTTACAACAACAAGTGATTCATTCTCCTATGGAAGCTTTGCAGGGTAGAGTAGCGGGGTTGGAGGTGCAGACAAGAACTGGACTAAGTGGGCAGGCACCCTTAGTAACATTAAGAGGACAGAGTAGTTTACGTGGTAAACTACAAACACAGCCGCTATATATTATTGATGGAGTGCCGATTGATAACACAGGATTAAGTTCTTTGTCTTCTATTTATGATGGGGCTGTAGGCATAGATCCACTAGCTACTTTGGATCCTTCATTAATTGAAAGCATAGAAGTACTTAAAGATGCCGATGCCACCGCCATTTATGGTTCACGTGGTGCGAATGGTGTAATTATAATTAATACCAAGAGAGGTCAGTCTGGCAAGACCAAGTTTGAGTTACAAGCAGAAACGGGGGTGTCGTGGGTTGGGAAGTTTATGAAGCTTATGAATACCGATGAGTACTTAGAAATGCGTCGCGAAGCTTTTGAAAACGATGGGGTAACTCCCACCGAATCCAACGCCCCTGATTTGCTTTTATGGGACCAAAATAGATATACCGACTGGCAAAAGGAATTGATAGGCGGTAGTGCAGAATTTCAAAAATATCAAGCTAGTATGAGTGGAGGGAATGCACAGACTTCGTTTTTGCTCTCAGGAGGCTTTCAAAAGGAGGGAACGGTTTTCCCAGGAGAGTTTGGTTTTCAGAATAATAATTTACATGCTAATATCAACCATAGAAGCATAAATAATAAACTTCGATTAAATACTTCAATTAATTATGGTTATCGGAAAAACAATCTATTTAATGCTGGAATATTTGTAAATAACGGGATTCGATTATCACCAAATGCACCAGCGTTATTTGATGAGGATGGTAATGTAAATTGGGAGTTGGACGAATATGGAAACCCAACTTTTCATAATCCTATGGCGGGGTTAGCCAATCCAAATACAATGCGGATGCAATCATTGCAGTGGAATGGAAATATTCAATATCAATTAATTAAAGGACTTGATGCAAAAATAAGTATTGGTTTGAATCAATTAAAACAAAATGATAAACAATTAATATACAAGAAAAACACTAACCCTTTATATATAGCTACAGCTCGTTCCACTACAAACCAACGTTTAGCTGATAGACTACATTTTATAATAGAACCACAAGTTCATTATAGCTTTAGTTCTAAAAAGCACATAATTAGTAGTTTAATAGGTTCTACTTTTCAAAAAAATGAAAGTAAAGAAGTGTATTTAAGAGGACAAGGTTTTTTTTCTGAAGCTCAGATCGGAAATATTTCATTAGCTGAAAATAGAATTGTTTTACGAGATGCTGAAATCGATTATAGATATGCTGCTTTATTTGGACGTATTGGGTATTCTTATAATAACATACATCATTTAAATTTAACGGGGCGTAGAGATGGTTCTTCACGATTTGGTGAGAAAAATCGATTTGGAAATTTTGGGGCAATAGGTTATGCATGGGAATTTTATAAAGAAAGCTTTATTCAGGAGAATCTATCTTGGTTGAGTAATGGAAAGCTCCGTGGTAGTTATGGTATAACTGGAAGTGACAATATTGGGAATTATCAGTATAGAACTACTTATTATAACTTATCGCTCTGGCCTGGGTCTTTGAGTAAAGGGGGGATTGTTCCAAGTAGGTTACATAATCCTTATTACCATTGGGAAAAGAATACCAAGTTTGAAATAGCGTTAGATATTAGTTTTTGTAAAAATAGATTAGCTTTAGCAACCAGTTGGTTTAAAGAACGTACTGGAAATCAGTTGATTGGTTTTTCTTTGCCTAGTATTACAAGTTTTACGAACGTCTTAGGAAACTTACTTGCCACTGTTCAAAATACAGGTTTGGAGTTTGTATTGCAAACATCTCCTTTTCAAACTGAAAATTTTAGCTGGACATCTAATGTAAATTTAACCATTCCAAAAAATAGATTAGTAGATTTTCCTGATTTAGAAAGTTCCAGTTATGCATCACAATATGAAATAGGTAAGTCTTTGGGAATTCAAAAACTGTATCATTATACTGGAATAAATTCAGAAACAGGAAAGTATTCTTTTGAAGACGTGAATGGAGATGGAGTATTAAATAATGAAGATCGAATTCTTACAGTTGACCTATCACGTAAATTTTATGGAGGCTGGTATAATAATATTGCATATAAAAATTTAAAACTCTCCTTTTTATTTGAATTTGTAAATCAAAAATCATTGAATCACGTTACTGCATTTGGTACACCAGGCGGAAGCGCTAATATACCCATAGAAGTATTGGATCGATGGCGAGAGGATAATCCTCATTCTAAATATCAAGGTTATACACAAAATTACGACCCAGGATTTTCAAATTATATGAATAGTGATGCTAGTATAATTAACGGCTATTTTATTCGGATGAAATCATTATCACTTAACTATCAGTTACCTACGGCATTAATAAAGAGCTTAAGTCTGCAACAAGCCCAAGTGTATTTAAATGCACAAAATTTATTTACAATCTCATCTTATAAAGGATACGATGCACAAAACCCTAGAGACTTAAACTTACCAGCTCTTACTAGTGTAAACCTGGGGATTAAATTAACCATATAAATAAAATAAAAATGAAACAAGTATTACAATACATTCTGATAGGAGTAACAATTGTATCCTGCGACAATTTTTTAGAAGTTGGACCTAATAACAGTGAACTGGATACCGAATTGGTGTTTAAAAATGACAACACAGCATTAGCTGCTTTAGATGCTGTTTATCATGAACTACAGTTTAATGGCTTTGCAAGTGGTAATACATCTAGTATTACGTTTTTGGGAAATACACTTTGTGATGATGCTAAAGAATACAATACAATAAATGATCGATATAATTTTTATTTAAATAATTTGAAAGCGAATAATGAATCAAGTTATTATATCTGGAGTTCGGCTTATAAACAACTTTACAATACCAATGCTTTATTAGAAAGTATTAAAGATAATGTGGATTTATCTGGAACTACTAAGAATCGAATAGAAGGGGAAGCTAAGTTTTTAAGAGCTTTTATTTACTATTATTTAGTGCATCTCTACGATGAGGTACCACTAGTCCTAACTACGGATTATCATACCAATCAAAGTTTAGCTCGTACCTCTATAAATGAGGTTTATAACCAAATCCAGAAAGATTTAGAAGTAGCATTGGTGCATCTTCCAGAAGATTATGTACATAGTGAGGGAGAGCATATTCGGCCAACTAAATATGCAGCCTACACTTTATTGGCACGTCTAGCCCTATGGAAAGAAGACTATACTCAGGCTATTAATTATGCCAGTGAAGTAATAGACTCCGGAAAATATAGTTTGGTAGAGCTTGATGATGTGTTTAAAGCTAATAGTGCAGAAAGTGTCTGGCAGTTAGTGCCAGTCAACCCAAATACAGGTGCTAATGAAGGATATCATTTTATACTAGAAAACAATCCAGAAGTTTCTTCTAGTACAGCTTCTCAGGCATTAAATGAAGATTTTTTATCGATATGGGAAATTGGGGATACGCGATATGATAACTGGATTAACGTATATACAGAAGGAATCGATAATTACTTCTATCCTTTTAAATACAAGATAAAAAACGGTGGGGATAGCGAAGAATACTCCATGGTAATGCGATTTGCTGAATTGTATTTAATCCGTGCTGAAGCCTTTGCGAAAAGTGGCAATGCGCAAGCGGCATTAGATGATTTGAATATAATTCGTAATCGTGCTGGATTATCTAATTGGACTACAACTGATATTACAGATATAGAGCAAGCTGTTCTAGACGAAAGACGCAGAGAGCTATTCAGCGAATGGGGTCATAGATGGTTAGATCTAAGACGCTTTGGAGTTATTGACGAAGTTTTAGGGTCAAAGAAACCCACTTGGCAACCTCATGCCAAACTACTACCAATACCAGAACAAGATATACTAAGGAATCCATTCTTAACACAAAACTCCGGTTACTAAAATTATGAAAAATTTAAAATATCGGCAACTATGCTTAGCTATTTGGCTAGGCATAGCTAGCCTAAGCTGTGCACAAAATAAAACAACTTTTGAGTTAGCGGAAGACGAGAAACTAATTGAATTTACTACGGATCGATTCACCCTTCCTAATCTTCATGTTACTCCTGATGGAGAATCCATCATCTTTGATGTTTTAGGAGACATTTATATAGTA
>DATGSX010000156.1:0-8142 GCA_035302145.1 Flavobacteriaceae bacterium
AATGTCTAATTTTATCCATGGTATATATTTTTTTGTAGTAAATCTAAATATACACCATTTAGGTGAAACCTAAAAACCTCTCAGTCCTTTGTTTTACAAGGATTGCAGAGGTTTTATTTATGCTGTTGCGACTTTAGGGAATAGTTTCAAAACCTATGCTTTTGGTCAATGGAAAGATATCAGGAAAATTATTTATGATGCAGAAGAAGATAAAGTAATTTACACCTATAGAAGAAATAAAAAGTCTGATATATTTAGGATCCAATCTGAACCTTTAGACTCCTTCATTGGTGAGGAAATGAGTCAAGTTACATTATTTGAAAAACAGTCTAATCCTATTCTTATAGGAGCTGGTATTTTTACCTTGATTATTGGACTTGGTTTTGGTACTGTGGTATATAGAAGGAAAAAAGTGGATGTCGAAGAAAGCGAAATAGTATATGATTCGACAGAAGGTGCATTTTACTATAAAAACAATAAGATTTCTAATTTAAACGAAAATGAATTTCTATTGTTAGAATATCTGGTGATCCAAAAATCCTTCACTCCATTGAATAAACTCAATGAATTATTTCAGTTAGATGATACAGAGAGTTTTAGTGCCATTAGTAAGAGGAGAGAGACTACTATGGCTAATTTGTTATTTAAGCTTAGCACCCTATTACAGATTCCGAAAGAGAATATAATAGTAGAACAAAGGAATCCTACCGATAGACGATTAAAAGAGGTAAAGATAAATCAGGAACTATTTAAACTTAAATAACCTGAGGGCTAAAGGCTTAGAATAAGTACCTATATTCATTGATAACTGATTAAAATCATTAAAGGATAGCTTCCGAGTAATTAGTTTTACCTGCAAAAGAATCCGGGTGAGAATATTCTATACATACTTATTTATTATTCTTTATTCTGCAGCGTTGATTCGACCTGTCGTACCATTGCTTGACTATGCGATGAATTACGAGTATATATCTCAGGTGTTGTGTATAAACAACGATAAACCCGAGCTTGAATGTGAAGGTAAATGTTATCTAGCACAAGAAATACAGAAAACTTTTCTATATGAAACTACCGACGATGCTTCGGTTACGTCTTTTATTGAGATAGGAGTGGATCGGTTTACTATCGCATTTCAGAATGGCTTTAAGTACACTTCCTATACTCTAAACTTATTTAAAAAAATACAGATTTTCACTCCCGATATAGGCGAAATAAAACACTACATCCCACCAATTTTACAACCACCCGAGTTTTTAGTTTAATCCGTTTTTGAGATAAAGACACACACTAAAACACATTATTCAAGACAGAAGCCTCTGTTTAGGAAACTATACCTATATCCATAAGTCAAGTGTTTTTTATTAAAAAACGCTATGGAATACGTATAGGATTAAATTAAAAACATAAAAATGAAACAATATATTTTAACGATACTCTTTGTAGTATTTGTCACACTTGGTTTGTTTGCCCAACAAAAAACCGTCAAAGGGCAAGTAGTTGATACTAACAGTAATAGGCCGATTTATGAGGCATCTATTCAAGTTAAAGGCACAACTAATTTCACAACCACCGATAGGGATGGTAGGTTTGAATTAAATTTAAATGACAAGGATGTTTTAGAGATTCAGCATCTTAGTTATAATACGAAAGAAGTATTGGCCGATTCAGACAACTTAATTATATCGCTCGACGTAAAGTTGATATTCCTGGACGATATCATTATTCAATCCGATGTATTGCGCGATATATCACAGTCAACCGTAGTTATAGACAATATTAAAAGTACTACCCAGCCTAGGAATGTAGGCGATCTTTTTAGAGATATAAAAGGGTTTGGTGTACAAAAAAGAGGTGCCTATGCTTCGGAACCGTTTTTTAGAGCATTCAAATACGAGCAATTAAATATCCAATTGGATGGTGGGATGAAAATTCAAAATGCTTGTCCCAGCCGTATGGATCCGATAACCACCCATATTATCTCCGATGAAATCGAAAGAATAGAAATAGTACGAGGACCGTTTACTGTTAGGTTTGGTCAGAACTTTGGAGGCATTATAAATATGGTTTCCAAGAACCCTAATACTTTACCAAAAGGTATTCATGGTGGAGTAACAATGGGTTATGAAGCTAATGGCGAGAATCTTTCTACCACAGGAAATATTACCTATAGAAGCGATAAATTTGATTTAACGCTTAATGGCGAATATAGAAACTATGGAGATTATAAAGATGGTAATGGTACCAAGGTAACTTCATCTTTTAGAACCACCGATTACTCAGCCTTACTAGGTTATAACCCTACCGAACAACAGCGTTTGCAAATAAGCTGGCGGCAGTCATTTGGGCGGGATATTGATCACGCTGGATTAATGATGGATTCTCCTTACGACGATAGTTTTTTGGCGGGAATAGATTATAGGATTTCGGATGTGTCCGATTTTATTAACTCCATCTCAGCTAAGGCATTTTATTCGGAAGTAGACCATTTAATGACCAATGAGAATCGGCCGAGCTTTGCGATGACCGATGCAGCTTCGGAAGTTTTTGCAAGCACTTACGGCGGAAAGATGGAGGTGGTGCTATCACCCAATAATGACTTGTTTATTTTTACTGGGGTAGACGCAGATATTATAGAAAGAGAAGGCGACAGAATACGTATAGTAAAAATGATGAATGGAAACCCACTGCCTACACCACGAGTTTTTACCGATAAAATCTGGCAAGATTCTAAGCTAAGCGATATCGGCGTTTTTGCTGAAGCTAAGTATAGACTTTCGCATTTATATACCTTAACTGCTGGCTTACGAACCGATTTTGCTAAAGCTATTATTAACGATCCAGAGCAGGATTTTTTGGATTTATACGGTGGAAGAATAAATAGTGTAAACGAAACAAATGTCAGTGGAAACTTATCAGTTAGATATCAAAACGGTAGTAGCCAAGTGCAATTGGCATTGGGTAGGGGAGTACGAACGGCATCAATGATAGAACGATTTATAAACCACTTTGCTGTAGGGGTAGATCCTTATGAATATGTTGGGAATCCGTATTTAAAACCAGAAGTAAACAACCAAGTAGAGTTGTCGTATGCTAAGAAACTATCTCAAATAGAGTTTGGCGCTAGTGTTTTCTATTCTTTAATTGAAGATTATATCGTACCAATAGTAGACGAGAATATTCCACGTAAGTTCATGCCTAATACCGAGCCAACTCATGCTAAGCGTTTTGTGAATGTAGACAAGGCCATGCAAACTGGATTCGAGTTGTATTGGAATTATAATATAACCCACGACCTTAAATTCTCATCCGATTTTTCGTATACCTATGCTAAGAATAAAGATTACGATGAGCCACTAGCACAGATTACACCATTTACTACTAATCTCGCTTTAAAATATGAGAGAGACACCTATTGGTTAAATCTAAACTCAAGGTTTGTAGCAGCACAAAAAAGAGTTTCCGAAAGCTTTAGAGAAACTGCCTCTGAAGATTTCACTACACTCGATTTTAGTGTTGGATACACTCCTACAAAAAATCTGACCATAGGTGCTTCAATACTCAACATTTTCGACACAGCTTATTACGAGCACCTTAATTTCTCCTATCAGAATTCCGATATCTTATCTGGTAGAATCTATGAGCCCGGAAGAAACTTTACCGTAAGAATAAACTATAGTTTCTAGCTGTTCTATACAATCTCCCCCTAGACTAGGTTTCAAGGGGGGATTGTTTTTATCAATCGCAATAGTTTAGCATAAGAGCGCCACTTAGCTAATCTAAGTTATAGTAATTAGGTAATAATTATTAAATTTTAATGTCTTGCTTATATCCAATATGAAATTGATGTCATAAAATAATGAAACAACTCCTAATAATTCTCACTTTTCTGTCACCTATCACTATCCATTCCCAATCCTATATTAGAGAAGGTAAAGGAGATTACAACAAAGTATTATACACTTGGGACGGAAAATATTTACGTCAAGGTAAGGGGGCCTATAATTCCGTACTATATACTTTAACTAACAAGTATATCCGTCAAGGTAAAGGCGATTACAACACCGTTTTATATACCGTAGATGGTTATATCCCAATCGAAGTACTGATTGTTGCGGTAATGTAAAGGCCAGTAAAAGTTAAAAGAAAGTTTGTGTTGTGTTTTTAATAAAAGAGTTCCCTGACCTGTCAGGAAACTCTTTTATGATTATCTTTTCGATTTTTAGAAAAAGTCATTTATTCAATTTCATGAAGATGTGCTACTACTAAGTTATTATAGTTGCAAGTTAATTTCACCTAAAGCTGTCACTTCACCTTTGATAACGGTTACGTTATTAAAAACTGTAGGTGGAATCTCCAAAGCCACATCTGGCTGAATGGTAACTGTATAATTTCCATCAGGTACACCGCTCAATAAGAACTCTCCATCAGAATTTGTATAGGTAGAAACTTCAGCATTATCATTTATCGCAGTAACCATGGTCAATACATCATTAGGGATTATATTACCAGAAATTGCACCACTTTCAGCAGTAGTAATAGCTCTAATTACAGGTTTTAAGCTATATTCACCGTTTCCTTGTGCCACTATGGATTTATCCACATCGAAATCGAGAATAAAATCATATAAAATACCAGGCTCAAGGTCTTGTTTTACTTTAATTTTTAGACCGGATTGTTGGGCACTAGGTGTAGATAGCGGTAAGGGTTGTCCATCTACTACAATGGTGTTTTCATCGCCTAGAATTAATCGTATTTGACTAATTTTCCCAGCAGGAACTTCATCATCATATAATAGAACATTTGCTCCTGCCGTTAGCTCTAAAAGATCGTAAACACCACCTTCAATACCTAAGATTAGATTTTCTTGATTCCCATTATATTTTATTTCAACTTCTTTAACGTCAATAAATACGGCTTCATAATCACCAGGTGCGTCTATGAGTCTTAAAGCTAGTTTTGCATTGCCTTCCACGTTACTAGAGTTGTCATCATCGCTACAGGAAGCAAATCCAATAATTAATAATGTAAGGATACTTAATCGCAATAGGGATTTCATTTCTTTGATTTTTAGGGTTAATAGGTTAAACCTATAGTGCAATTTCGAAATCCAAAAAGATATTAGGAGTTCTTAACTTTAAAATATAATGTTTTAACTTTCAATTGCTTCTTAAATTGAAAATATAGGTAACATTAGAGAGTGTTATTCTAAAAAAAGGTTCTATTTACAGAGCTTTTCGTTATATAATCATAACGTGCTATTTCTTTTAAATCATTAGTAACAACTACCTCACAAACTATTGAGGTAGTTGTTATTAGAAAATAAATATTAATTATTATTTAGTATTTAATACTGCAAAGGGAATAATCATTTCCTCTAGTGAAATACCACCATGTTGGTACGTGTTTCTATAGTAGTTTACGAAATGGTTATAATTGTTTGGATAGGCAAAGAAATAATCATTCTTGGCAAATATAAACGAACTACTTAAGTTGATATTTGGAAGATGAACGTTTTTCGGATTGGTAATCGCCAAGACATCTCTGTCATTATAAGTTAAGCTTCTACCTGTTTTATATCGCAAATTAGCACTTGTATTTCTATCACCAATTACTTTGGACGGGTTTTTCACATTGATTGTACCGTGGTCTGTGGTAATAATCAGTTTAAAATTAAGTCCTGCGGCAACTTGAATTAATTCTAATAAAGGTGAATTAGCAAACCAACTTCTAGTTAAAGAACGATAAGACTTATCGGTGGAGGCAAGTTCTTTTATCACTTCCATTTCGGTTTTAGAGTGCGAAAGTATATCCACAAAGTTATAGACTACGGCCAAAAGATCGTTGTCTTTATAACTTTGAATTGAATCCAAGAGCTTTTTCCCTTGGCTAAGGTTAGATATTTTATGATAACTCCACTTAATATTAAGCCCAAGTCGTTTAATTTGA
This sequence comes from Flavobacteriaceae bacterium, assembly GCA_035302145.1. Taxonomy (GTDB): domain Bacteria; phylum Bacteroidota; class Bacteroidia; order Flavobacteriales; family Flavobacteriaceae; genus JAJYTI01. Next base: position 5,947 of record DATGSX010000156.1, read on the forward strand.
GATTCCAGAAACTCTTCTTCAAACAGGTTTTTTCCTCCTTCGTCCACGTCATTTTTCCAATAGTTTGGATGTAGCTTTTCCATCTCACTCGGCATTAATCCCGAGAAAATTGCATTTCTAGCGTACTGAGTTGCACTAGGTAAAATACTACAGTAAGTTCTCTCACTCTCAAGCTTATAATTAGTGATTAGCGGTTCTATTATTTTCCACTGATCGTAACGCAAATTGTCTATAAGAACAAACAAGGTAGGCTGGTCTTCGCTTAACTCAGGAACTACCCATTGTCTAAATAGTCTATGCGACATAATAGGCGCTTCTTCGCTATCATTGAACCATTCTGAATAGTGCTTTTCAATAAATTTACCGAACTCTTGATTGGCTTCAGTTTTTTGAGACTCCAAGATGTGCATCATCCCCGTGTCTTCTATTGCATCTAGTTCTAACTCCCAGTAAATTAGTTTTTTATATAGTTGTTCCCAATCCTTAAATGTATTAGTATAACTGAGTTCCATTGCTATTTTACGAAACTCTTGTTGGTAATTGGAAGTGGTTTTTTCCGTTATCAATCGAGAGTGATCTAGGTTTTTTTTAAGCGAGAGTAAAATTTGATTTGGATTCACAGGCTTAATCAAATAATCGGCAATTTTCGAACCTATTGCTTCTTCCATTATGTATTCCTCCTCACTTTTGGTAATCATAACTACAGGTGTGTTAGGAATTTTGCTTTTTAATTCGGATAAAGTTTCGATTCCAGTCAAACCTGGCATGTTTTCATCTAAGAAAACAATATCAAATGTTGCCAAATTATCCAATTCTAAAGCTTCTGTGCCACTTTTTGCAGTAGTAATTTTATAATCTCGTTGTTCTAAAAAAAGAATATGGGGTTTTAGAAAATCTATTTCATCATCTACCCAAAGTATTTTTATATGACTCATATATGTATATTTGTTATTGTAAAATGTAGAGTGTATCGTAGTTATCTCAAAAATAGCTTTAAGATTCTACAATTCCATGTAAAGAATTAATAAAATAGTATACCTTGAAATACGATAAAGACACCACGCAACTCAATGATCCAATATACGGATTTATAAGCATTCCTAATGGAGTACTTTTTAAATTAGTTGAACATCCGTATTTTCAGCGATTGCGTCGTATTTCGCAAATGGGAATGTCTTATACTGTATTTCCCGGGGCTCACCATACACGCTTTTTGCATGCCATAGGTGCTATGCATTTAGCGCAAGTAGCGGTACAAACCTTACGTAAAAAAAAGGTATTTATATCCGATGCCGAAGAAGAAGCTTTATGTATAGCTATTCTGTTACACGATATAGGCCATGGCCCATTCTCTCATGCTATGGAACACAGTATTGTAGAGAATGTAAACCACGAGAATATCTCATTGCTTTTTATGGAAGCATTAAATAATGAGATGGAAGGCGCTTTGGACTTGGCTATTAAGATTTTTAAAAATGAGTACCACCGCCCATTTTTCCATCAACTAATTGCTAGTCAGTTGGATTTAGATAGATTGGACTATTTACGAAGAGATAGTTTTTATACAGGTGCCTCAGAAGGAGCAATAAACGTACAGCGACTTATTGCCATGTGGAATGTACAAGACGATAAGTTGGTGGTAGAAGCTAAAGGTATTTATTCTGTAGAAAGCTTTTTAGTAGCTCGTCGACTTATGTATTGGCAAGTATATTTTCATAAAACTGGAGTAGTGGCCGAGCAACTATTGGGGAAAATGCTAAAGCGTGCAAAAGAGTTGGTTTGTAATGGAATGGACTTGCCTGCAAGCGAAGCCTTGACGTATTTTTTAAAAGAAAGTCCATCGATAGAGAGTTTTTCCAATCAAGCTTTAGAATCATTTGCAGCTTTGGACGATAGCGATATAATTACGGCGATGAAGTCATGGATTGAGGTAGACGATTTTATTTTGTCTACCTTGTCGAAAAAAATTCTGAACAGAGAGTTTTTAAAAATAATCATAGAGAAAGATCCGATTGACAAGGATAGATTCGAACAAATAAAGATGGAGGTAAAGGATAAATTCCATTTATCTGCTAAAGAAACCTCTTATTTCGTATTTACAGGAAAAATTAGCAATCAGGCATATAGCATGGAAGTGAATCCAATTCATATCCTTACTCCAGAAGGGAGTGTTGTTGATGTAGCCAAGGCTAGCGA
>DATGSX010000157.1:0-2994 GCA_035302145.1 Flavobacteriaceae bacterium
TTCTTCATCATTAAAAACATTAAACCTACTAGCATCGTCCGTATTTCGTTGATAATTTATTTCTACCATTATACTTTCTTTAGAAGAAAGATAGGAGTCAAATCGAGTTTTAATTTCCCCAGAGAATGCTTTGGCAAATAAATCCTGACTTCGAGTATTTAGGAAGTCCAACCCATCTCTATAGGCTACCTTACTCTCATTATAGTAGTTTTTATCATTCCATTGCCCAAGTATATTGGTAGTGAGTTTGGTCTGTTGCGAAAAAGGCAAAATGTTATTGTAGCTTCCTAGTTTATGTTTGTTTTTGTCGTATCGGTGTGCGTTCATATTTAGATTAAAACCACTAGGTGAGTTATAATAAGATAAACTCTCACCTCTTGCCACGCCTCCAAATCCATCTATATCAGACGCATCGATTACTATTTGATTGCCTGAACTCGACACGCCTTTATTATTAAAATCGCCTATAAAATAGTGCTTCATCTTGTCATCCAACTTCATTATGTTGAATTTAAGTGCATGGTAGTCCTCCCTAGCTACGTCGTAGCCAACGTCTAGGTTTCCAAACCATATCTGTCTATATTCTTCTTTTAGTTGTAAGTTTATCGCTTTTTTGTCGCTTTTTACAATCCCTTTTAACAGATAGTTATCTAAGTAGTTGGAAATAACCTGCACAGAATCAATAGCTTCTATGCGGAGGTTTTTACTGATTAGCTTGTAGCGCTTCCCTAATAAATCATCATTATCTATCAGAATTTTCTCTATTTCTTGATTACCAACAAAAATAGACCCTTCCCTATCCACACGTACGCCAGGAAGTTGCCTTAGCAAGTCTTCTACGTTCCTTTCCCCTCCTTTTGCAAAGGCGTCTGGATTGTAAATTACCGTATCTTTTTTATGGATTACATCGGGTTTTCGGGTAATAACCACCTCATCTAATTCTTCTAAGGCATCTTTTAGGTAGTAGGTTTTTGAGATAGGATCTTGTCTAACTACCAATTCTTTTTGAATGGTTTTATATCCGATATATGTTATCCTGATTTGGTAGGTGGTTTTTGGAGCAACCTTAAATAAGAAATGTCCATTAGCATCCGACGATTTGAACTGTACTTTTCCAGACTCATTAGCCTCCCTTAAAAGGATATTGGCGTTCTGAATAGGTTGGTCCAAACTGTCTAGAACCCTTCCCTTAAAATCAAGGCTTTGTCCGTACAGAACATGGCTTGTTAGCGTAGCAAATAGCAGAAAAAGATAAACAGATTGATTTACTCCCACTCATATACTCTTTCTAACCATGATTCTCTACCTGAATACATAGTTTTTATTTTATATCCTTGTTGACTTGCTCTAGCTTGCCGTAATCTATCTTCTCTGGCTTGATTTTCTAAATGCTGTTTTAAAGCTTCTTGCAGACTTAATTCTTCGTCAATCTCGTCAGGATTTACAACTAAGATTTCGGAATCAAACTCTGCTGGATATTTTATATTACGGGCATACCATGAATATTGACCTTCTTTATCATTTACTTCTAGTATCATCCCTGGCAAACCATGCAACTTCCATGGCCCTGCAGAAATAGGGATTTCTGGTGTAAACCAAGCTTCAAAATCACGTCCTCTAAAAGTCACTTCAGCTTTAATAGCTATATAACCACCTATCTCTTTACTTTCATCGGTAATATGCCAATTTAAACTAGGCGGAGTATCATTAATTTGTTGCGTTGTACCACGAATAGTACTAACCATCTGGATAGTACCTTTATTAACATTTACATACAAATCATCTCTAACAGGCGGTTTTGAAGCACTAGCGGTGTAAGTTAAGCTTCCATCTTCTTTAGTTCCCCAAGAGCTCTCCTCTCTTTTACCAATGGATTCTAATCGTGAAACACTTAAGTCCTTTGATGCATATAATTTAAAATATGTCGATCTAGAAGAATTATTCTTAGAATAGGTAATGCGTTCATATTCTACCTCTATATATTCCTGAGCAAAGTTTTGCCCAGAATAGCATAGAAATAAGATTAAGCTTAACACGGTAATTTGTTTCATTTTATTAAACAGATTATTTCCAAAATTATAAACTTCTATTCCCATTCATATACTCTTTCTAACCATGATTCTCTACCTGAATACATGGTTTCTATTTTATATCCCTGTTGACTTGCTCTAGCTTGTCGTAATCTATCTTCTCTGGCTTGATTTTCTAAATGTTGTTTTAAAGCTTCTTGCAGACTTAATTCTTTATCTATTTCGTCAGGATTTACAACCAAGATTTCGGAATCAAATTCTGCTGGATATTTTATATTTATTGCATGCCATTGGTATTCTTTTTCTTTATCAGTCACTTCTAGTATCAATCCTGGCAAACCATACAACTTCCATGGCCCTGCAGAAATAGGGATTTCTGGTGTAAACCAAGCTTCAAAATCACGTCCTCTAAAAGTCACTTCAGCTTTAATAGCAATATACTTTCCGATTTCTTTACTTTCTTCTGTAATATGCCAATCAATTTTATTCGGTATATCGTTGATTTTTTTAGTGACACCTTTTTGTGTAAGAACTTGTTTAATATGCCCATTATTTAAATCGATATAAAAATCATTCCTGGTGAAGTTTTTCCTTACTTTTGTTTCATTATAAACAAGCACACCCTCTTCATTCTCATGCAATACTACTTTTTCACTAGTATCATTAAATCCTTCTTTTTCAAAGACATCTTTATACGTGCTTAAATATGCCGACGCATATAATTTAAAATAGGAAGCTGTATTATTACCACTATCCCTAGAGGAGTTTTGCTCATAATATACTTCTACATTTTCCTGAGCGAAACCTTGCACAGAAAAACATAGAAGTAGAAACAGTGTTAATGAAGTTAATGTTTTCATTTAATATTATTTAATGTCGATTTAAATTCCTGTATCTATATCTCTATAATGAGTTGCTATATACGTTTGAGCTCTCTGCTCACAAATTGCCGCTCCAAAACCAT
>DATGSX010000158.1:0-25180 GCA_035302145.1 Flavobacteriaceae bacterium
ATCCTGCGCATAGCCTGCTTGTGTTGCACTGTATACTCCACCCATTTGTCTTGGTACATAGCGAATGCCTCGCTCGCCACCAGCGTCGTATGTATAAGCTGCAATATGAGGCTGGTTCCTTGGACTCTCTGGACGTAAATCGACACCTAGAAGTCTATCCTCTTCATCCCAAACGAATTTCCTCACGTACTCTCTAGCAGTGTCCATAGGCATGTCGGGATTATTAATTTCTCTTTCTATTTGTGTGATATTGCCACGAGCATCGTAGTCCAACAATTGTTTCTCTACTCTAGGGTCTCTAGGATCGTTGGGATTGTCTACTGGGTATTGCGTTATTACACGTGGGGCATGCGGCTGCGTGTAGGCGTAGCCATCCGTGTTAAATTGCCCTCTATTGTAGTCCTCATATTCCAAATGATAGGCAGTAGGTGCAAATAATGCGTCATTCCTTAAAGGATCTGTTACCGAAGCTACACTTCCATATTTATGATTTTGTGTTTTACTAAGAATACTATGACTAGGATCATACGACATCTGCAAACTATATTCTTGTTTCAACATAAATGGCTGATAATCATCTGGTCCCACATAACTCCCTTCTGCCATTACTAATCGATTATAATTATCATATTTATAAGTATGGTGCACAGGCCCTCCCAAAACACCAGTACTAGGAGGAGTACTGCTAATCGTCTCTATACCAAGTATATTAGATAGTGCATCATAGCGATACTCACGTGTTTGTTGGAAACCTGTAAAATCAAAGTCTAGCTGTTCCAATCGTCTACGGTTATCGTAAGTATAATTTGTAGTGGTTCCGTTTCCATATGTAATTGACTTTCGTTCACCATAATCGTTGTATTCTATCCCATTCACTACATTATGTGCTTGAACACCTGGAATTGCACTAGTTACTGAATCTAATTGCCCAGCTTGATTATACCTATAAGTTACCTCCTCACTGTCTGGATAGACAATCTTTTTAATTCTATTCCACGAATCGTATTCCCATTGGGTTTTAAACCAATAGGAGGTTTTACCCGCTACTGCCATAGCGTTTATTTGTTCGATGAGTTCACCTAATTTTCCATATTTAAATCGTTGAATTCCTATTGCGTCACGCTGCTCTATAATTCTTCCAGTATCATTTCCAAAACTACCATAGGTATATTGAACATTTTGTGACGGATTTAAAGGATAGTTTATTGCAGTTAGACGATCGTAATTGTATTGGTATTCAATTTCTTGTTGCCCATCCAAGTTAGAGGTTTTCTTATGTGTCAAACGACCAGCTTCATCATAAGTATAGTTTGTTACTCCTCGATCTGGTTGCTCTTCTCGAATACGAAGTCCACCTAAATTATAATAGTATTTTGTATCCATCCCCGCATTATTATGAACACGAATCAATTCACCTACTAGATTATAATAAAAGGAAGTAGTGATTTCATTGTTCTGAATGGTTTTAACTTGTCTACCACGAATATCCGTATGCGTTTCCTGTGTTTGTCCCAATTCATTTATTACCTCTGTAACAGCTAGGTTGTTCTGTATGGAGTAAAATATGTCAGTAGCATCCACTTCATATGGTTGTTGTATCCATACAGGCCTATCTTTAACATCATATTCCGTTGCCAATGGGCTAAGTGAACTAAATTGATTGTCATATTCTAAATCAGTATTACTTAACTGGTTAATATTAGTAGGATATGGTTGCTGTATAGTTGGTAAATAACTATATATTGCGCGTCCATAAACGTCGGTATGTTCTTTTCCGCTCACCTGCCATTTGAGTGAACCATTACTGTAATGTGTCTTTTTTAATTGGATAGGTTTTCCTAATCCATCTACAATACTAATGGTGAGCAGTTCTTGTTGATAAGCACCTAGCACATTATGTCTAGTTACGGCATAATGTTGTTTATCTGTTGGTGTAGCGCTTCCAGGTCTAATTGCCTTAAACTCCCCTTGTGCGGTATGGAAACGATACTCAGTATTTTGAGCATTATTGCTTTGCAATTGGTTTGCTACAATATCTTCTCCTTGATATTCCATACGTATGGTCCAGCCAGTACTATTACTGCCACCATACTCATTTGGCGCAGTAATTTCTATAACCCTTCCTCTATTATCAATACGTGTACGCATTTTATTCCCTGTTTTATCGGTAATCTCCACTGGAACTCCAAATAAATAATCGTATATCGTAGACGAAGATTCACTATATGAATCGTTGATGTTGACAGGATAGGTTTGAAGCTCATTATCATAATTTATTTTCATGTTATAAGAACCTCCATTTTCACCTAATAAATCTTGTTTTGTTAAACTTATTATATTCCCAAATGAATCATAACCGTATAGGATAGTACTAGTTTTATTTGCTTCTTGGAATACTGTCACGCTTGTCAGACCTCCTTTATTACTATAGGTGGCTTTCCGCTTTCGCAGAAGTTCATTGGTTCTTCTGGCCCGTACTTCAATATTTTTAGGAAGTCGTTTAAATATAGCATTCCCGTAATCATAAGTTATATTTGCAAGATAAGCATCTGAACCAGAATTTCCGATATTTTCGTATGAGAGAATATTACCATATTTATCAAATTTTAAAAAATGTTGACTTAAAGTTCTACCTTGATCTTGATTATCTTCATATTCTGTGCTAGTAGTTTTCACTAATAATAAACTTGCACGAGTGCGATCTAGTTCTCCTAAGCCAAACATTTGGAAAGGATTATTTAGATCGGTATTTAAATTTGCTACATGAGTTTGATTTGGTATAATAAGATTATAATAATGCTTTTGCTGTGTCAAAACATTATCGTCATCGTCATAAGTTGTTTGTTTTTTTAATGCTCCTTGTGTATAATAATTAGTGTTAAGAAATTCTTGCACAACATAGCGATATCGAGATCCTGATTGTGGATTTCTTTCTTCGGTAGTCACTTTTTCAAAACCAAAGAATTCTCTATCTCTTCTATCGTAACGACCGTTTTCGTATTTAAAAGTTGTTAGTGTTTCACTATTCGCATCGTCAAAATTATCATCTTGAGTAAACCCATCATGAGTTCTAACCTTGGATAACACCCACTTACTACTCGCCATCTCATAAGTGTTCCCTTCTCTATTGTAATCTATAGTCCAACTTCCGCCTAATGGTGTGTTTACTTTTTTAAGAAGTCCCGTTTTTCCTGTTCTATTACGATGAACACGTATAGAAGTGCCACTGCCTTTTTGACTAAGTACGTCAGGTAGTCCGTCGCCATCGATATCTTGAAAACGAATAGTTTTTTCACTTAATGCTGCATTAACCCCAGCAGTAGGAGTACCAGTTAATTTTATAGTTACAAAAGGAATTGGGATTATAAACCCAGCAGTTGCTGTACCATAGATATTTGCAGCAAGAGTTTGGTCTTCTTCTATATGATCTGTAAAAAGCAATAATGCTGTGGAATGAAATCCTGAGCCTGTGTTAGGTTGATAATAATATTTAAGTTGATTAGAAGTTAATTCACTATATATCAAATCAGGTAGCCCATCTCCATTAACATCAGAAAACTGCACATTTCTTCTTGCTTTGGAAATACTTGCTCCTAAGCCGAAGCCAAATGAAGGATTGATAGTTACAATTCCCGTATCTGGGTCCACAGTATCAGGAAAAGGAGCAAAACTTCCACCCATTCCCATGCCGAAATTGACACGAGTACTAGTAGAGTTCAAAGATATACTCGTATTCCACTGTGTTTCAGGAAGAAAACCATATCCTGTGTTTAAACTTACAAATATACCCGATTCTGTAATACGGACTTGATCAGGCAATCCATCTCCATTTAGGTCTATCCATTGTGAAACATCATAAGAACGACCATTACTATTGTTTACACCTGAGTTAATATTAGTATTGGTTTTATTATTAGAGCTTTCACCATCATTATCTGTTTTGGGAGGAACTCCAGCAAAAGTAGCTCCTCCAATTAAATCTTCTTCTTTGGAGTTTCCAATAAAGTTATTCATGTTAGAATCCTTACCTTTCAAAGCACCTAACATATTCGTGTATTGAATACTATTCTTCGTAATCAAATCAGGGTAACCATCTCCATTCAAGTCTATATATTGATTTTCATTTATAGATTCTCCTGTACTTAAAGTACCTTCTATGCCAAGAATATTTCCTGATTTAGTTTCCCCTTTAGATCTAGAAAAAAGTTTCAGCCCTACAAAAGTTCCAGCCGTACCGTTCAATAGTGTTTGTGGATCTATATAATGCTCTAATATATTCGAGGTGCCAAAACGTCCTAACCCCTGAATTATAGTTCCCATAGTTGTATCTTTTCCATAAAATGCATTTTGAATACTAGCATTATTATATTGCTCATCATCAGGATTTTGAATGTAAGGGGAATATACAATCTCTCCAGCCGTTCCAATTAAATTATCTGGATCATCCTCGCCTAACTGATCCTCTAAATCTTCTAGATTATCACCATCATATTGGCTTTCGAAAAGAAGTTTCGCTCGTAATTCATCATTTCCATAATCTTCTAAAACAATTGGATTTCCATTGCTATCAAATAATACCTCACCATCGTTTTCTGCTAAAAGCAATCCACCATTATACAAAAACTCTCTCCAACCTCTATAAGCTACACCAGAGAAATTGAATTCTGGAGCAAAAAATGGTGTGTCTATTGTTTTTATTCCTGGTGTTGATGGAGGTGGAACCTGTCCAATAGAATCTAAAGGAATAAATAATACTTCTGTTTGATTAAATAGTGCCAATTCTTCAGCTGACGAATAGAAACCAGCATAAATATTACTTTCATTTGGTTGCTGCATTTCTTGAACTTGTGTTCGATTCAAATAAAATTCTGTATCTATAGCAGTAGGGTCTATCCAATTATCTGCATCGGTAGAGAATCCAATTCTATCATTTACATCATCATATATTAAATAAAGGGTTCTTTTATATAACACCTGCATTTCGCCGTTCAACTCACCTTTTACAACCCAGTGAACAGGCAACGGTAAAGCTTCATTATCTTCCAATTCCATTAACTTTCCTCTAACGAATCCGCTTGGTAAACTAGTAGGCATGTTCACTAAATCATGTTTTACTTTAATATAATTTGTGTATTCGCTCCCAGTCGGAATAGAGTCTACTATTGGCAATTCACTAGCTTTTATCCAGTATTTACTTTCGAATAAAGGTTTTTCAAAATTAGAATAAGAGACTGGAGCTGTCTCTGTTTGGCCCATACTAGTCATGGTGGGTTTCCATTTTAAAGTATGCCAGGCAATATTAGAATTGCTTTCAGCAGAAAAATGATAACTATAACTATAATTTCCTGTTGTATTTATTGCATCGGTCCTACTATTTGGTCCTGAGAATGTTTTAGTTTTATGATGGTATGTTCGTATTAAAGAATCGACAACCTGAGTATAGCCCGTATTATTATCCGTTTGGATTTTTTCCATTTTAAAGATAATATCGTCTGTTATCAAGTTAGAACTGAAACGATTACTTTGCAAATCAAAATTAACTTCTACAGAGGTAGCTTCTTCTTTAGGTATCCAACTTGCTCCGTTATGTAGTATAAAATCTTCTTCTGAATTATACTCTTTCAACAACAAACCATTTTCATTCGCAATATTTTCATTTACAATACTAGGGATATTTTGAATTAAAGAATAGGTTATTTTCGGATTCCATTCTATTTCTCCTCCACAACCATATTCTTGATTGTGAATCCTGAAAAATAATACATCTCCTTTATCAATAACAATACTAGCTTGGTTGAAGTTACGGTTTTGTCCTAAATCTGAAGGTTCTAGTGTAATAGATGTTATAGGTGTTGCATATTCATTAGTTGATGTTGGAGTAAACTTCTCTAGAGTAAGCTTAAAATTATTAGAGAGATTTTGATTAGAATATTCACAATCATTAACTGCTAAAAGTTTTGCAGAACTAGAAACATTTACAGTTCCTTTATAAGGTGCTGTCCACATTTTAACGTGATCGTATTGCGGAAATAAATAACGTAACTCGTCTAAAGTTTCAAAATGGATATCATCCAATATTTCGGGTGCAATATCACCTGCTTCAATAGGATTCAGAGTTCTGTCTGAATTATTGGTTACAAATTCGCGCATGGTATAATCTCCACCTAATTTAGTTACATTGAAGCGAACACCAAAATTAGCAACTAAATCCGGCAAACCATCACCATTAAAATCCGCAAAGTAATAATCCGTAGTTGATTTTGTTTTATTTTTGCTGTATCCAACTCCAACTTGTCCAAATGCATTTGCATCAGCTGAAAAACCGTTAGATCTTGATTTTGTTTTGCTTAAATTATTTACTCCTAATATGGGTTGTAAATTACCAAAGCCATTACCTGTATTAGGTCTATAATAAACACCAGAAGATTTGCTAATTATTTTATCGGGTAATCCGTCGCCATTAATATCGATAAAATCAATTTTAGTCTCCTGATTATTCTGAGAGTAATTAAAGCCAAAGCCTAAAGTGTTCCATATGTTACTAGGATTTGTACCAATACCTACTCCAAATCTTCCTGCAGCAGAAAATCCATAAGACTCCGAAGCCCCCAATGAAGATCCTGAAGATAATAGGCCACGCAAAGCAGGATTGACTAAATAATATACAGGTGGTTTAATTTTAGCCTCATCTATATCCCAGCTTTCTGAATCATCATTAATTGTATTATGACCAACAATTTCATCGTAATATTCCATTGTATTGCTATAAAATAGTTTTTTATCACTATCGTATTCTGCAATTTCATTTAAAAGACTATGTCCATATGTATCATAATTATAATGTAAGGTATAATAGCGAACAGGTTGGCTGATTGAATTTTCTACATACCTCACATCTATTTGTCGTAGTAGTGAATAGGTGGAGGTTAAAAAACCAAAACGTCCATTCGTTGAAATATCACTTCGCGTGTATGGGATTTGAGTAATTGGAGCAGAGTATAAGTCCCTTATAAACTCTATCTCATAATAATTAGACAAATCTGAGTGTCGAGTGTAGGTTATTTTTTTTGGATAAAACTCCTGAGAATAAACACCAGGTTTGATTTGTACACGTTGTCTAAAGTATGTATATTCTATATAATTTCCGTATGGATCTTCGGTCCTAACCAAAGCCCATTTAGCAATATTTCCTCCATTAGAAGTGGCACTCAAAACTGCGTCTCTATCCAACCTATTTACTCCTCCGTAATAACTTTTATATCCATTTGCATCGGTTATTTCCCACCAATAATTTTGAGGATTACTTCCCATGTCTTTTCACTTCTATATAAGCACCTTCTTTTCTTAAATGAAAGCTCCCTTGATTTCTACTTATATTTTCCTTTCGATGTGCATTGGTATACTCTATATTATCTAAACTATCCGTAACCTTAAGCACTAAATCTTGACCATCTAAGGAATATACTTCTGATTCATATAATCCATCATATCTTGGCACCCCCCATTTGGTATTCACGCTAATATTAGACATTGTTAGATCCCATCCTTTTCCGAGCCATCCATTGCCACCTTCACTACTATAATCAATTGATATATTTGGTTGCATTCCATTTCTTCCAGCGGGCAATTTTATGGGAAAACTTGTATTTGCTACTCCCTTGCTATTTGCTTGTGGTGGGGAAATACTTACCACACCATCTGTTGGGTTTGCAAACTCCATATCACTTATTTGTGTGGGTGCAAACGCAGCTACTTCAGGGTTCTCAGGATTTGTTATTACTCCATTTATATAATCAGTTTCACTAGAACTATTTTCTATTATTTCTGCAACAATTGTATTGCTTTCATAATCATGGGCGATCTTAGGAAGAGGAGACCATTTGCGGCTAGCACTGTCAAAATAATAAATCTTCACATCCTTTTCTGTGTAACCAGCTGGTATAGCAAAGTCTTCATACTGCATTTCGATAGTTCCTTCAGATGCATTCGTTACCCATCGGTAGCCTAAATATTCTCCCTTTGTTACATTATGCAGTTGTTTAGGCAAAGGTTTTAAATCCTTAAAATGTAAACCTATTACAATATTTTTAGATACACTTTCATCCTCTGCAATAGCAGTCTTAAAGTAAGCTGAGCTTTCTATATGGGTATTACCATAATTAATCGAATTAATTGTAGCCTCTTCCCATTGTTTTTCTATATCATTTTTAGATTCTTGTAAGCTTTTATTCAAATAAGGTTGAAAATTTATTTGTACATTTTTCACTTCATAAGAATACGCTTCATCTTTATATCTGTTGAAAAATATTTCATTCTCACCTGACTGTAATAAATCAATTGGAAGGTATTCTTCTACATTTTTCCAAGTTGCATCTTTTTGGTAATGTTTACCACCATAAGCTACCTTATTATTTATTGACTTTGTAGCGCCTTTCGCATCTACTCCATACAAATCATAACTTAAAACAGCTATATAATTTTCATAAACCGAAAGATCTGGAATCGAAACAGTAAAGTAATTATCATGTACATAATCGGCATTTATACTGCTATCTACACCTATTTCCCCAAAGTTTTCCTTTGCACTATAAGTGGCAACTCTGCCAATCAACAAACTATTTTCTTTTGCTTCCCTTTCTATTTTGTTAACTTCTTTACTTCCCTTCGCTATTGTAGCGGTATTGGTATAAGAATTGTTTTGGCTAAAACTTTTTTCATATTCTGAATGTGATGAAAAATTATGTAATGCATGCGAAATAGGTTCTGCAAACACTATTGTGTTTGTCATAATAGCCACCAATAATGTGGATAAAACTCTTGCTTTTCTAATAAAAGATAATGGATTTGTGTACATAGATCTTTATTTTATTATTACTCTATCAATAAGAACATTCCCATCATTGGTAGTTGTTCGAATAATGTAGGTTCCTGTAGTTATTAATTGAAATGGTATGTTATAAGATGTATTGCCGCGCATAGATTGTTTAGAGACAACTGCTCCAGTCATACTAATTAGCTCCACCTCTGCCTCAAAAGATTCATTAGAACTTGTCTCTACATAATAGTATAACGTAGACCCTGTACGATTTGGATTTGGATAAACTCGGGTATTATAGGTTGTCTTTTTGGGTGCAGGAATAGGTACGTAGGGTATGATTTCAAAATAGTCTTCTGCAAGAATACCAGACTCTATAGTGCATCCATTTTTATGTGTAGCAACTACCTTTAATTCATTCGGGGTACTATTATATCCTGAGGATTTTAATCGCAATCCAAAGTAGACTTCATAATCGTATATTCCTAACGAAACCCCTTCGCTAAACCATTCAAAACTAAAATCCTGGGCGTTACTTAAATATGTTGAAGCATCTAAACGAATAAGAAAATAAGGAACTCCATCAAGTTCAGTGCTGATTACATCAACATTAGATCCACAACAATCACATGCATATTTATCATAATCATCATGAGGTGTATGCAAGGTGCAAAAATGAATTTCCAAATCATCTTCTACTATTCTTTGTAAATCGATATCTTCTCCTTCTAATACATCTTCAAAAACAATTGTTTCTTGACAATAACCTCCGTATCTATCTGTACTACGGACTGTATACTCTCCAAATGGAATGTCTGCCAGGATTATATCTCCTTGATGCATATAGGTTCTATCGTAAGTTCCTCCATTTCCAGAATTAGTGCCTGTAATACGCAATTCGTAAGGTGGGAAGCCGTAATCAAACTGAACCTCAAGATAGTTGTCATGCTTTTCACAAGAGTTACCATGGGATATGAAACAGATAGCTTTATGATCTATTATTTGCTCAATTTTCCCAAAGCAATCTAATTCATGGATATAGACTTCCAAATGATAATTCCCCGGTTCGGAAACTGTTAATTGTGGGGTTGTTTCAGATAATGGCGCATTATCTTTAAACCATGTATAAGTATAGGTATAATTCCCATAGTTATTCAAATTTGGTTGTGCATCTAATAGAATAGTTGGGTTGTTCTGCGTTAATGTGGTATGAGATAACTGGAATTGCCCCATTGCTGCATAACCATTAAGCTCTATAAGGCACTCTTCTATAAAAACATTTCCTACACTATCTTCTACAGAAATTGTGTATTGGCCATTAGGTAATTCATCAATAATTAGACTTTCTGTGTGCAAAAAATCTTGATGAAAATTATTATCACCTTGAACTACAGTAACAAAAGGAGCTACACCTGAGCTTACGTTTACTTCAATACTACCTGTAGGCTTACAACCATCATTATTACATATTATTTCGACCTCTAATCCAGATACTACTCTTACACCATATTTATATTCACATACTCCATCACTTGTTTTAATATGAACTTCGTAATTTCCAATTTGGGTAGCATTCAGAATTGGCTCATAATAATTTAAATCCATATCATTAAAATACCATTTATAAAATGCATCAGGATCTGCCGCTATACTAGCATCCAATAACAACTCCCCATTCGAATCTAAATACTGCACATCAGGACCTAATTCAACAGAATACGGACCCTTTGGTTCAACTTCATAATCATAACCATATTCTCTACCATTTCTGGTTTTAATTATAATTTTATAATTTCCTATGCACCCATAAAAAACGTAAGTTGGCTTACCATATATAGCAGTTAATCTTTCACTTTCCTCCCAATTTATTTCTATTTCTTCGCCAGTCTCTTCATTTATAACAATCACCTCCTCCACCATTCCTTCTTCAATTACTATCGCAGTATCATAGCAATCAATTTGAACTTCGGCAGCTTCCTCACAGTTATAAATAGGTTTAAAACTAACAACTACATCATCTACCAAAATAAAAGTAAATTGGTTGTAAATACTGTGTGCTTCAGTAAAATGCAATCCCTCTTTAAAATCTGCATATAACACTCCATTATTATCTTCATAAATAGCGGTTGGAGGTATATAATTTACTTTTGGATGTGTAAAGTCGGAAATCGATAAATTATCGACATAAGTATCGAGAATCATTCTCAAGCTTAATTCTTTTTCTTTCAACAATTCATATTCTTTCGAATTCTTTCCTATTAATAAATCAAGATTTATTCGAATATGGTATTTTTTTCATTAAAATCACTTCCAGTAAGTTCTACCAACCAAGTCCTTTTGTGCTTTTTATTTGTTTGTTGAAATTTAGACCACCCTTGTCCTCCAGTATCGCCCATTACGATAAACTCTCTATCTTTAAAATAGGAATCCACAATCCTATAATCATTTCTCTCTTGAATGTCATCAAGTCCAAAAACAATATAGTCTTGATTGTGCCTACTTTCACTCTCAGATTGGTATAAGTCGGATAGTTTATCTTTTCCAATTCCAAAAATTCTGTTTGGAAAAAAATCATTATTATTACTGCCCCAAAAGGTATTGTTTTTGGAATCCAAATAGTCTATCCCTGAATCCAAAGTTATTCCGTATTTCAATGCTAAATAGGATACAACTCTATTGAACTCATTTTTTGTTAAATCTCGATCGTAATAGATAAATTCTGGGATAAACCCAGAGAAACCAGCATCTGGCCTATCTATAAGGTCATTAGGCGTCATTTGGCCAATTAGGTTTAAGGATTCACCTTGTTTACCGTATTGTTTATATTTAAAAGATTGTAAATACTGATCCCAACTATAAGCATATATCGCCGCGTTTTCATTTACCGACATATCTGCATTTAAATAACCAGCATAAGCATCTTTAGTATGAATCACATAAGTATTTACACTACTTGTATCGTTCAAAGGGCGTTCAATTATATAACTCGATGGGAGTTCAATAAAACGATTTGTAGCAAGCGCATAATCTTTATCATTATCATCAACATCAGCTACAATAAATTTATGTCGAGAAACTGATTTTTCTAATGGAAATATATTTTGAAAAATCAAATCATTTCCAAGAAAGCTAGGATTAAAGTTAAACACACCTTGTTCATATTCTTCCTCATTACGTACATCAATATTATTTCCACTATAATCTTGAAAACCTCCTTGTACATGATTATACTTAAACCATAATTCTGTATTTGTCACACCTCCTGGATAAGACTGTGCAAATAAGCTGCTATTTAACAAAAGAGCAAAAAACACTAACAAAATGCTAATATTACGAAACAAACTAATCCCTAACCATTTCATACCCTATATACAATTAATTACCTTAACAAACATACTCACACAATTTAACATAAAAAAATACAATACACTAATAACTTCTATTTATTCCACTTATCATTCACTCAAGCCAAGCAGCACAATAACTAGGCGGTTATGTTAATTTTAAGTTAACCTCCTTAAATTGTCTAAGTTAGATATATAAACATTTTATTAATCCTTTCAGTATTTTCATTAAACATATAAGCCTAAACTTATACATTAGATTTTTATTCTTTATGACCATAACTGAAATAGCACTTGAATACTTGAAGGGAGTTATTGAGTGAATTATTTTTTAGGTCGTAGTCGTTTTCTATAGCCTAGACCTAGAACAACCTCATTGATTTGACAAGGAGTATAGCGATCTTCGCCATGAGATTGAATAGGTTGTAGAATACCCTTTTTACGCCATTCATAATAGGTTGTGTTGGATATTTTAAGATGATCCATCACCTCCTGTCTGCTTAGCCAAGGAATTAGCGGCTCTATCAAACCACAATTACAAGGGGGTCTATCTTTGAGCAAGTAGTACACTGCATCAATTTTCTCCCCTAAAAGAGTAAATTGACTGTCCATAATAGAATATGATTAGAACTACTCTCTCTAAGAAGAAGACAGCTTTAATTTATATTAGGAGTTAAATGTGCTAGTAAAGGAGCATCGTATTATGGTTAATTTCTTCCCCTCAAAGAGAATAGGTATTTAACAATATAGGATGTTTTACTCATTAAATTATTATTTATTTAGTATCAAATATATAATGTTTTATCATAATATCAAACTATATACTTATAAGCAATAGTAAAAATAAAGATTGCATGCAAAATTATTAACACAAAGCTCCTAAATACCAAGGATTGACGGCTAATGTTAAACTATTGCAAAACTTTTAAATAGAGTACTATAGACGTAAAAAATCTAAGAATAAACTGAAAATAAACCCCGTAAACCCAGCTTTTAGCTACAATAGATAGTAATAATTGATATTTATATAGCCATGAACGCAACTGACATAGCTACAAACTCAGAATACATAGCCATGAACTCAGAATACATAGACATGAACTCAGAATACATAGACACGAACACAGAATACATAGACACGAACTCAGAATACATAGCCATGAACTCAGAATACATAGCCATGAACTCAGAATACATAGCGACAAACGCAGAATACATAGCGACAAACGCAGAATACATAGCGATAAACGCAGAATACATAGCCATGAACGCAGAATACATAGATATGAACGTAATTGCGATAACTACCAATTATCCGGTGTTGTGCTTCTCAGTTAGAGTTCTGGAAATGTAGAATTGATTATTCGTTTCTTACAGGTTTTTCCACTGTCATTCAATTCAGGGTGGAACGCAGTGCAGTGGAGAATTTTTCCTTAGAAGCTTAAACTACTATATATAAATTAGCTGAATCGAGTATTTGTTTTACGTGATATTGGAAGTTAACGTATTACCTGTGGAGAATAGGAAGATTATTTATACCACAAATCTCATCTAGAACCTAAACGGGAAGATATGAAAGTATACCAAAAACAAACTTTCTTTTCCAACAGACGATACTGTAATGAAATCTGTATATTTGACAGTACATGAAGCAACTAAAAAATGGACAATGTCTGTAAGGAACTGGGCATCATTTTTAAATCAGTTCCTAACGATCTATGAAAAAAGGGTCAGACTTTAAAAAAGTCCAACCCCTGTTACTTTAAACTTACACACTTATTGGGATAGTGTCCATAAATACACCTTTCTCAGATAGACCATATTTACACAAATAATAAAGTTTAGAAGCTCCTGAAGCTACAACTACTCTTATTATACTCTTCCTTTTTATTTTCACTATAGCTTAGCTAAAAAGCCCTAAACAGGATGGCAGAATATTATTCTTTAAACGGTCCTTTATTTGAAATTGAGCATTATCAATTTCTTTGTGTCCAACTACATTTCCATCATCAGCTATTCCAAGAAAGATTTCTCCTTCATTTCTACTATTTTTTCGTATTCGTTTTTTTAAAGTCGAACCAGTCTTATCTTTTATCCAAAAAGATTAGGTCAGATAAATAATTATCAACACAAGAGAAATAAAACCGAGGAAGCAATATAAAACTTTATTTAAATTAGATTTTATACTTTCCGTTTTATATAGACCATACATTCCAACTGGAGGTAAAAGAAACAATAGCGTATCTACTATTGTAGAATTATTATACCACTTATCATTATTATCTTTTTTCATTGTCCTTTTGTTTTAAGTAACTAAATATAGTGATTTATTTTTTTTGCTTGCGCACAACGTTTAGTATAAAAGAAGTAGGGCTGTAAATAAACAATTGCCTTTCGGATTATCCACAAGCCAAATCTTTTGCATTTTGTTTTATATTATTCATCTAAAAGCCAAATCAAAAGATTTGGCGACCTCGTAAATATGCCTGAAACATTGGGTTTAGCACTGGCTTGCCCTATTTTTTTTATACATTGTTGCCCACAGTACTTTTTATTCAATCCTAAAATATAAATCCAACACCTATTTGAAATCCGCTATTATTATAGGTTGTAGTAAAAGTATTAAGAGCATTTGTAAAACCGTAAAAATATCGAGCATTAACAAAAAATCCTCCTTTAATCATATAAGATGCTCCCAAAGTTCCTGCAAATTCAAAATTGCTTCCAAAATCAGTTTTTCGTTCATCAATTTCTTCCTTTATTAAAAAGTTAAATGAAGGTCCCGCTTCTAAAGATAGTGATTCAGTTAGATAAACTTTGGCTAAAATAGGAACTTGGATGTAGTCTAATTTATAATCTGTTTTTACAGGATCTCCTCCAAGAGTAATTTGACTTGCTTTTGTGCCTTGTGTAGAATATAAGAGTTCTGGTTGAATAGAGAATATATTTGATAATGGAATTTCAGCCAATAATCCTAAATGAAATCCAGTCCTCATTTTAGTGGAAGTAAAATTATCAGAGCTTAAATTGGAAAGATTAATACCAGCCTTTGCTCCGAAAGTGACATTTTTCTGTGCTTGTATAGTAGAGATAGTAAAAATAAATACAGAAATAATTAAAATTAGCTTTTTCATATAAGTTTTTTTTGTTAAACTTCGTACTTTTTTTGTATTGTGGGCAACATAGTTATACACGCCACAACATCACTATCATTGCGCATATACATTACGTTTATATCTTCTTTACTACATCAAACATAATCATATTTAAGATAATTTAACATGCCTATCACAACTTAAACTAATATCAAGCCAAACCTCTCAAACTTCATTTTCCATTTCTCCCAATCTGGCATTTTTCTGCTATGTAGGGCGAAGAAGGCTTTGATGTGGTCTCGGACTAGGTGGCATAGTTCGTAGATAATTACGTGCTCTATACAATCACTTAGGCTTTTATTAGTATAGGTATGAACAGATATCAATTATTCTAATTAGGTTTTATAAATATATGTCACCAGAATACTTCCTATAAGTAACTTGTTTTCTTATCTTTGAATTTGCAATACAATAAAGTTATAACTTCGGAACTAGTATTTCTAATTATCAATTTCATACAATTTGTTAACTATTAGTATCTGTCTCGATTTTTTCAACTAAGCTTCTTAATTCCGCAATAAGCTTATTTTCTACCACAGCTCGTAACATACCTTTTGTTTGCCGACCAGATTCTTCTAGTAGTTCAATTATCATTTTTAGACTGGCTATCTCCTTTTTCGCTATGTATATTGGTCTATATTTAAAATAAAGAGAAAGAGTAAAAACCTCCTCATTTTGCAGACTATCAATTACTTCCATACATTCTTTAGGTTCGAAAAATTGCCAGCAAGCTAAATGCGCATATTCCGAACTATTGGATTCGGTTTTTAATCTAAATTCCTCAAAATTAGTTTTGAAAAGATTAAACAGATAATCGATTTTCTTACTCTCCTCTTCTTTTTCTAATTGATGATTTATTTCAAGGCAATATTCAACTATCTCCTTTTTATCTTCGTAAAATTCTGACTCCTTATTAACCAGTATATAGTCATTAAGAGAAGGAATAAAGCTGTATCGTTCTTTGCCCACATTAATCCCCTTTATTATTCTATTTTTGAGATCTGTGAAATCATATTTTAAAATGTTATTATGTCGCGTAACACAAGAAAAAATTGTATCATATTGATTTAACTGATATCTTCCCTCATCGACATATTTCAACATCTCTTCTGTTAAACTTTTATATTCTTCATCATCTAAATTCAAATAAGATGTAGTCGTCAATTTGTTTAATATTTTATCCCAACTCGTTACTTTTTTTTCTTTAGAAGGGAATTGCTCTTTAAGTTCTTCATAAAGCTTTTCTACTTTAAAGCTTTTAATTCCTATAAAATATATGATTATAGAATTGAATAGATATAAGTCAGATGACGGAGAATATCTTCTTTTTAACTTTTGAAAAAGTGTTTCTCTTTTTTCTTCATCTTCATTTTGTTGCCTTTCAGCTAAGTTTAAAATAGCTAAACTGAAATCAGTTATTTTTTTTTCTGTCGTGGTTTCTAATTCCAATATTTCTTCATCACTCAAACTTCCAGTTTTAAACTCAAAAGCAATCGCTAAAGAACAAACTAAAATTGCTTTTTTCTTCTCTTTTTCCTTGTATCTAAACCTTCTGTCTCTCTGAAAAATCTCTTCTATGGAACTAAAAATCAATTTAAAGTGTTCTAAGAAAAAAATTAAACTCCTGAAGTTATTATCAATGACTTTTAATGCGCTTTTTATTAAATCTTTATGCTCTAAAAGGAAGTTATAATATAAAGAATAACCATCCTTATACCTTTTTTCAAGTATGGAAGCGAACGTAATATCCACATCGGGATTATATTTCAAATGTACACCAACAACCTTTTCCTTCAGTTTAATAGCTTTCTTCTTTTCTTCTTCTTTCAGTTCTCTATCATTTGAAATAATAATTATTTTTATTCCAAAATTTTCCACCATATAATTTATGTACCCATAAAATTCAGTAAGCGAGAGTTCATCACTTTTCCTATCTAAGTCATCAAAACAAAGAACAAGCTCTTCTAGATTTATTAAACTTTTAGAGTCTGTAGCAGCATCAGAAATATATTTATCAATATCACCTAATCTACCGATGCTCATCGCCCCTCTTAGTATAGCCTTTACAACACCTGCACTTATTTTTAGTTCCTTTTTCTTTAAAATTGGATATAATTCAAGAAAAATCAATCTTGAAATTTCATCAATGCTTTTTAGTCCAAAAAGAGATAAAAAAACAGGACGATATTTCTTAGTATTGTTGGATGGCAATGAAATCTTTTCTAATTCAGGAGAAACTAGTTCTTTATAGAAATAAGTCTTCCCAATTCCATACTCCCCCTCTATTATCAAGGCATAATTAGTTTCGATTTGAACATATTGTCTTATCACCTCAATTTGCTCATGCTTTAATACGTTATCTTCTGTAGATTGATTAAGTGGCTTCATACATTTTTTCATTCTATGTCGAACCTTATGGTAAACTTCCCTCATTATTGCGATCTTACTATCTTAGCCTTCATCATTACATCCCCGAAATCAATTCTTTTGCTTTATTTATGGAGTAAGCACCATCAACGCCTTGTTTATCATAAATCATAAAGTAGGCAAAGCTATCTCCGGCTTGTCGTTCCCATTCGAGCCCTAATCGGCATTTGGCCTCACTATCAGTGCCATCTAAATGATCTCCTTTGGTTTCTATAAGGATGGTCTTACCGCTTTTGGTTTGTAAAATAAAGTCTGGGTAGTGGTTGTCTTTAAAACCATTAATATAGAAGCCTTTTCCGCGTTCAAGGTTTCGATGCCAGAAAGCAATGTTAGAGCTGGTCCCAATTTCCATTATAACACGCTCTTCTAAGTTATTCATATCCCCCTCTTTCTCATATAGAGAGTTCCCAATGGAAGATCCTGTTTTCCCTGGAACAATTTCCTTTTTAAGCTTCCATGTTGGTGCTGTAGTAATCTGCTTAGATTTAAGTAAATCCAAGAAGCGCACTTCGGCATAGGAATCGGCCAATTGGCGAATTTTACTTTGTATTTTTCTGGTATAACTGTATTTTCTTACCAATATATCCCGCATTTGATCTGGGGTCATTCCTTCTAAAATACGACTGATATAGGTTCTAATTTCTTGGTCGGCTATTGGGTACATATTTCCAATAGCATGCATTAATTGATGCGCTATATCTTGTATTTGCTTCTCTTTTGGTTTTGCTAAAATATACTCTGCAATTGGATCTTTAATAGTTTGATCTTCAATTTTGGTGAAGGTAGGCTTGTAATCATTCCTTTGTGTTTCTTCTAAATCTACCTTAACTAAATCACTCGACACAGTGTCGAAATTTATTTTGATATCTTCTTGAGATAACCTAAAGTCTTTTAGTAATGACTCTCTATTAAGTAGCTCCTCATCGGTTCCAAAAATATCACTTGCTGGAACTTTGATATAGAATTGAGGTAATTTAATCTGGTCAATATATTTTTCATTAGTACTTTTTACTCTATAACGCTTAACTCTATCTCCCATTTCATGAAATAAATTATCATCTTTACCTTGACTCTCTTGTTCTTTTATCTGTCTTTCTAATTCTTCGCTTTGTTCTTTGGCAATAGCTTCAATTTCTAGGACTACTGGGTTTTCCTCTACCCCAGAATCAAGGTTAATTCTAGCCTTGTCTATTTCATCATCTTTATCCTCTTCTTCCTGCTCGGGGAACAGAAAATCTTCTACTGGTTTGTCTATCACTCTTACTTTTTCCTCTTCAGGCATTTTATCAACCTTACGATAATCTCGTTCGCTAAAGCCAGACTCTTGCAAGCCTTTTACAATATTCTGTAAGGTGTCATTAAACTTTGCTGAAGCGGTTAGAACATAGGATAGGTTTAACTGGTAAGCGGTGTGTTTACGGACATAAGGTTGGCGTAAAACTCGTCCCAGGATCTGCTCCACATCTACTGCGCTTGATTTATTTGCTAAGGAAGCTAAAATGTAGGCAAACGGACAGTCCCAACCTTCTTTTAAAGCGTTGATTGTTATAATGTAACGAACTTCACAATCACGACTCATAAGGTCTACACCTTTTAATTCGTCTATATTGGCAGTCTTAATTTTTATTTGCTCCTCTGGAATACCTAAGCCGATTAACTGTTCTTTGAGTTTTTCAAAAGTAACATTGTCCTTACTACTTTTGGGTTGTGCCTGAAATAATACAATAGGTCGGATATATTTTCCCCCATATTTTTCTTCTTCTTTAGCAAAATTCTCAAGGTTTCTTTGAAGGTGCAATGCATTATTAACTACCTCGGTTTTATCGTGGTTGTTATATACAATTACAGGAAGCTTCACCATATTTTCTTTTTTCAACTCTATAGCTGGAACCAAGCTTACTATATTACTGTTTTGTTTAGGAGTGGCAGTTAAATCAAGAATAAAGGAAGGGTTTAGGTTTTTAAGCATCTCAACGCTTAGTTTACTTTCAGCATTATGGCTCTCATCCACAATCAAAACTGGATTTAAACTACGGAGAACGTTGATTAAAGCAGTATCGTCCACTTCATCTAAGAATACTCCTTTATCTTTAAATTGATCCGTAAAGACCGCCATCTGTGAGTTTTCTTGATAGACCTTGCGATCTTCTTTATTTCGTGCACGTAGGCTAGCAAAATTCATTACAATTATGCTTAATTGGTCTTGAACAATAGTTGGGTTAAAATTTGAACCTTGGAGTAATGCGTCTTTTTCATATACTTGGACCCGATTATTAAAAAGTGCATTTAGCTTTTGTCTATATGGGTGGTCTGGATTCGATAGTGTATTTACCGTTTGCTGTAGTAAATTACTCCATGGCACAAGCCAAATAACCGCTTTTGGTTTAGAAGAATCATATGCAGAAAAAATCTTGTGCAAAGCATTTACAGCTATAAATGTTTTACCACCTGCGGTTGGTACCTTTAAGCAAACATGCGCTGCTCGTGGAATATTATTTTTATAGGGTTCCATACCTGTGCCATCAATAGCATTATATGGACCAATTTTATCTTCCCAATACTGATTGAAAGCCTTACCTAAGTCTTTGTACTTCTGAACGTATTCTAAGTACGCATCTAAATCATCTAAAACTTTATGTTGATAGTCTTTTAACTCCATTTTCTATTAATGCTTTTTATATTCTCTTTTCAATTAATTTTTAAAATCAATAGAGATACTTTAACCCGAAGTATTCATAGGAAAAGCCATTTAAGCTTATACCGACTAAGTTCGGCTAACATTTTTGTTACCCAAAAATGAGTCTCTCTAAGTCGGGGTTAACCCGCAGTAACAAAGGCTTTTCTTTCATTTCATGAATTTTGCGGGTTAATGTTCTAGTCCTACTACTCAAATAGGCTTCATCTTTTCATTTGGCTATATTGCACAGCCTATTTTTACAAATTTTCTATATGCACAAAAAAACCAAAAATCTATGCACATAACATAAACGTGCACAATATTGCCCGAAATTTGTGCATATACGTAAAACGTGCACATGAAGAGCGGATTCTTTGTTTACCTATCTATCTCTTAATATTTTCAATAATGGCTCATTTAAATAGTAATTCTGTTTTTTTATTTTAATTTTCGTTAATAAACCTATGATATTATTGACTCTTCAAATTATTTAAAATCTTGTTATATCTCTAGGTATTTTTTTGAAAACAATATTGTGCTTTGACATGAATGACCTAGGTAGTAAGCAATTGTCTGCATAAATAACATATTGCTCCGCTTTAGTTTTTATATGCTTCAACGCATCATAATCTAAGGTAGTCAACCTCTCTTTCTCGTATATAAAATAATAGGCAGTGTCTTCTTTTTTCCCTAATAAATAAGGCTCAGCTTGGGAGCATTGCTCAATAAACGAGGCTGGTGTTCTAGTTTCTGAAAACCAAATATATTCTTGAATTTTCTCTAAACCTACCTCTTCATTTAAGTTGTCGTTTTCATCGAAAAGTGGTTTCCCTAATTCATAGAAGTCAAAAGAACCATTAGTTCCTTCTACTGTTTTATTGCCGGTGCCATATCCATTAGCAACTCGCTTTACACGCTCTGCAGTAATATCATTTGCATAGTCCTCCATTTCTACTAAAATGAACTTTCGATTTCCACCATCTTCTTTATTCAAATCTAGAACTGCATGTGCAGTAGTACCCGAACCTGCGAAAGAATCTAAAATGATTGCTTCCTTATCTGTCGACAATTCAATAATCTGTTTAATGAAAGTGCTAGGTTTTGGTGTATCAAAAATCTTCGATCCGAAAATATCCTGAATCTCTCTCGTACCATTTGTTGCTGTCCCGACATCATCCCATATAGACTTTGGTGTTCTACCTTTGATATTAGCATCAGAGAAATAACGTTTTAACTGTGGTTTAGCTTTTCCTGTTTTTCCGAAAACAATTCGTCCCTCTTCAAAAAACTTCTGATACTCATCTGGCCCTGTTCGCCAACACCTCCCTTTTGGAGGTAAATACTCTTTGCCTGTATTTGGGTTTTTAATTTTATATGTAAGATTTGGCCGAATGCCAGGCGAGTCAAAAGGATCAGCTTTCCAAATTCCATTTGGATCATCATCAGGATTTGAAAAGCCTTCTGGACTCATTTTTAATTTAAATTCAGATTTCTTTGAATAAAAAAGCTGTAAGTTTTTCGAATAAATTAGAGTGTGATTATGATTTAAAGAGACAACAGCATCATTTGAAACTGACTTTCTTGAATTCCAAATAATATTCGATATGAAATTTCTTATTCCAAAAATCTCATTCATTAATAATCTCAGATGAGCAAATTCATTATCATCAATGGAGATAAATATAGCCCCATCATCAGCTAATAGTTGGTGAAGCAATTGCAATCTCGGGTACATCATGCACAACCATTTATCATGTCGAGTCAAGTCATCTCCTTCTTTACCCACAACCTCTCCTAACCATTTTTTAATTTTTGGATGGTTTACATTGTCGTTATACACCCAACTTTCATTTCCAGTATTATATGGAGGGTCTATGTAGATACATTTTATTTTTCCCTCATATTCAGGTAGTAAGCTTTTTAAAGCCTCTAGGTTATCTCCGTGAATGATTTTATTTCCACTGCCTGTAGGGGTTTCACTTTCGTTTGACTTTCCTGTTTTTGCATTTCCCTTAAATCCGTATTGGTGTTCTAAAACTCGAAAAGGCACATCCCTGTGATGGTTAATTACTTTTTCCTTTCCTATCCAGTTTAATGTTGGCATTTTATATAATTATGAATGATGCGTTAATATCTTAAGTGGTCCAAAAATAATGAAATTAATCTGTCTTACTGAGTTTACAAAGCTCAAGGTCTATAGATCAATCTACTTGATAGCTTTATCCCATAGGAATCCTCTATATCAAAATCCTTATAAAACTCATTAACCAATTTTATCTTAATTGGATTTATCGTTAAAGCTTCTCCACCTACGGTATATCCATTTTTCTTTAACAGCTTTTTCAACTTAGATTGAGAAAATTGAAGCTCTATTGCATCATAGGTTAATTTAAAAATGTTTTCAGATATACTATTACGATTCTTCAAGTTGTTTAACTCCTCTTCTATAATCTTAAGCCCTTCTTGTGGATAAATTTTATTTCCTCTCTCCATTTTCTCAAAAATATATTGACTGAGTTCTTCAGAATGTTCGAATTTTATCATTTTAAATCCAGATTCTTCTTTTGTCAAGTCCATATTCTCCTCCATCCAAATTCCATAACTATATTGCATATGACAACGCATAAATGGCTGGTATCCTACTGGTAAAGCCATGTATTTCCCGTCTATTCTAGAGTTAGTCATAAAGTCTGCTTTCCTTATAAATATTCTCCCATGTTTAGTTTTCTCATCCTTATATATTTCTTTAGCAGTTAACGGTCTCCACTTATTATTTTCATAAGTACAACATGCAAAAAACAATGCCGCATTAAAATCGCTTGTAATATCTAACCAATTTGTATCAAACCCATAGTGCTGTGCAATATTTGATAATAAAATACTTAATCGTTGATAACCATTTGGCATTTTTATCCCCATACCTTCAAACTCCCTAAAATGAGTAAACTGATCTAAAATAAGTTTAAATTCAATAAGCTTTGTGTTTTTTACAAATTCAAGAATAAAAGCTTCTTCTTGAGTTTTTTCGTTGAGGCTTCGTATGAATGTAGGCTGAGAGTTTGGATAGCATATCCGTTCGCCTCTAAAAAACCAATTTGCATCAGCTTGTTTAATTACAGTCCCATGTGGATAGTCCATTATAAATCCATCAACGTAATTATCTGAAAATAGATCTCTATAAAAATCCGACCGATTAAAAGCTCCCTTTGTCCAATCAGGTCTTTGCTTCGCTACCTCCTTCTTTTTAACTTCAAATAGCTTCATATCTTGTTCATACTCCGTAACAAGCTTTAATATATCTTCTTTCTTTAATATCATTTTTACAAAATTTAATGCTCACTAAAATAACTCTTCTCAATATTTCTTTTCCTATCCTTTTTCTTTACTAATTATCGCAAATCAGCAGCTTTAAAAAGGCTCCTCTTCTACTTAGAAAAAGGGGTGGCAAACCATGTCACAGATGTTCTAAAAATACTTCAAGTTCTTTGAGTTCTAACCTTAAAAGGATTGGATATGTACACCACTTTAGAATATATTACATCAATAGTCAACTGCTATATGGATAGCAATCCACTGTCATTTGACGATTGCTGGATTATCAAGAAAGCTCTTAGAATGTTGATTCGCTCATTAATTAAGCGCTACAAGAAACCTGTTTTAGCATATTGTAAAGCGGTTATCTATAAAATTAAATCATTTTCGGTAAAGTATTTTAATAGTAAGAAACCACCTTTTAAGTATTAAATTAATAGTGAACTTAAAATAGGTTTACTTTAAACCTGAGTTTTCATCACAAAGGATTAAGAGCAGATTAATAATAACATCTCTAGCTCCTCACCAGCAGCAAGATGGTTACTCTTATCCTATCCATTCCACCTAGTTATTTCAGTTTGAGTTATGTATATTTTATAAATGTCATTTATTTACTAGAGAAACTCCCATCACAAAATAATTTTGTGACAGGAGTTTTTACTTTGTTGGGGAGTATCACAAATATAGTTAAATTAACATATAAATCCTAATGAAGAGTTTCTTAATAACTATCTCATCTCTCCAATTGTATTTAACAAGCCCTAGGGTGTTCAATTGGCGCTCATATAAATATTAATTAGAAAGGGAGAAAACCCTTCATTTAAACTAGAGATTTTGGAATGCACTAAGT
Organism: Flavobacteriaceae bacterium; assembly: GCA_035302145.1. Classification (GTDB taxonomy): domain Bacteria; phylum Bacteroidota; class Bacteroidia; order Flavobacteriales; family Flavobacteriaceae; genus JAJYTI01. The sequence goes on from DATGSX010000158.1 coordinate 24,581, forward strand.
AAAAATGGGTGCTGATGAAGCTATTTCTTCGAAAGAAAACATCTTTCATTTCGTACTGGATGACAGTGCCAAATGAAATCTGTTGTTCCTATCCAGATGCATGGGGACAGGCTGAAAGGAGGAATCTACTTTGTAAGAGGGTTTTGTGCTTCGTAAGGGAGAGGTTGTTAGCTTCGTTATAAATGCCAGTAATAACTTGTCTTTTTGCTTTCAATTACAAAGGTAAAACTGTACATACATGGATTCGATAATTTGTAAAATCGTGATTTTTTTGCAACTATAGCTGGTTAAACTACATCCCAGCCTAAAGATACATCCCACCCTTGCCCTCCCTTCGAAGGGAGGGAATACTGAATTGTATGAAATAAAATTCAGTTTTTAAAGAAGGAATTAGGGAGATGTAAACAAAACTACATTCAATCCTAGCCCACTATTTCAAGACAAAGGAATACTAATTTGCACGGAACAAAAGTCCCTCTTTGAAGAGCTAATCTTTATACACATCTTTTTGAAGCATTAAAAACACTTCGTACTGAAGGGTAAACCTGTCATATCCTTCTTTAATGGTAATATAACCTGGTGGCCCCTGTGAGATGTATC
>DATGSX010000159.1:0-81859 GCA_035302145.1 Flavobacteriaceae bacterium
TAAATTCCATTTATCTGCTAAAGAAACCTCTTATTTCGTATTTACAGGAAAAATTAGCAATCAGGCATATAGCATGGAAGTGAATCCAATTCATATCCTTACTCCAGAAGGGAGTGTTGTTGATGTAGCCAAGGCTAGCGATCAATTAAACTTGAAAATGTTATCGGAGAAAGTAGAAAAATATTTTCTGTGTTATCCAAAAATGAAGTAATTGCCAGTTTTTTCTCTATTTTTGCGATATTGAAATTTAGAATGCGAAAAAGGCCATGAATAAAAACTCTTAAAACCACAGAAGTGAAATTTACAGCAATTCAAATAGCAGGAATATTAGATGGTGTAGTCGAGGGAGATGAAAACGTAGCGGTGAGTGATCTTGCCAAAATTGAAGAAGGTACTGCAGGTACCCTTACTTTTTTAGCTAACCCTAAATATGAACCCTACTTATATAAAACAGAGGCATCTATTATTATAGTTGATAAAGACCTAGAATTGGAACGCCCTATAACCACTACCTTAATTCGTGTAGATAATGCCTACCAAGCATTCTCTAAATTACTCGCGTATTATAACGAGGTGAAAATGAATAAATCAGGTATAGAGCAACCTGTGTTTATATCAGATACAACGACCTATGGGGAAGATTTATATTTAGGAGCATTTTCTTACCTAGGTGCGAATGTACGAATTGGAGATAATGTGAAAATATATCCAAATGCTTATATTGGCGATAATGTGCAGATAGGTGATAATACCACTATATTTGCAGGAGTAAAGTTATATTCCGAAACACAAATCGGTAAAAACTGTATTATCCATTCAGGAGTAATTTTGGGAGCCGATGGATTTGGGTTTTCACCAAACGAAGAAGGAGTGTACGATAAAGTACCTCAGATTGGAAATGTAATTATAGAAGATCATGTAGAAATTGGTGCAGGAACCACTATTGATCGAGCAACCTTAGGATCAACCATAATCCGTAAAGGAGTGAAGTTAGACAATCAAATTCAGATAGCTCATAATGTAGAGGTGGGTCAGAATACCGTTATCGCTGCACAAACAGGCGTTGCTGGATCAGCCAAAATTGGAAAAAACTGTATGATAGGCGGACAAGTAGGGGTTGCAGGGCATATAAGTATTGGAGATAATGTTCGCGTACAAGCACAAACCGGAATCGCTAGAAATGTAAAAGATAACGAGATATTACAAGGAAGTCCTGCATTGACTTATGGGGATTATAACAAAAGTTATGTGCATTTTAAAAATCTTCCAAAAATCATAAAACGTTTAGATAGTATAGAGAAAAAATATAAAAATGAGTAATAATCTAGTGAAACAGCGTAGCCTTGCAAAAGAAATATCATTAACTGGAGTAGGGCTACATACAGGTAAGAATGTTACCATGACTTTCAAGCCAGCTCCAGAGAATTATGGATATGCTTTTGTGCGTACCGATTTAGAAGGGCAACCAGTTATTGAAGCAGCTGCCAATTATGTGGTAAATACCCAACGTGGGACGAACTTAGAAAAAAATGGAATAAAAATTCATACCACTGAGCATGTGCTTGCCGCCCTAGTTGGAATGCAAATAGACAACTGTATTATTGAGTTAAATGCACCAGAACCACCAATTATGGATGGCTCGTCTAAGTTCTTTGTTGAGGCTATAGAAGATGCAGGAATTGTTACACAAGAAGCAGAGCGAGATGAGTATGTTGTTACCGAAGTAATTTCGTACAAAGACGAAGAAACCGATAGTGAGATAATCCTCATGCCCGCCGATGAGTACCAAGTGGTTACCATGGTCGATTATGGCACGAAGGTTTTGGGCACGCAAAACGCTAGTCTAGATACGATTAGTGATTTTAAGAAAGAAATAGCCAATGCGCGTACTTTTAGCTTTTTACATGAGTTAGAAGCCTTGCTAGAACATGGTTTAATAAAAGGTGGTGATTTGAATAATGCTATTGTTTATGTAGACAAAGAGCCATCGGAATCTACCATGGAAAAACTTAGAGAAGCGCTTGGAAGAGATGATATTTCAATAAGGCCTAATGGGATTTTAGATAACCTAACGCTACATCAACCTAACGAAGCCGCACGTCATAAATTATTAGATGTAATTGGAGACTTAGCATTGATTGGCGTTCCAATTAGAGGTAGGGTAATCGCTACTAAGCCAGGACATCATATAAACACACAATTCGCTAAGAAATTAGCTAGAAAGATCCGCTTAGAGCGACGTAATAAGGTGCCAAAAATAGATCTTTGTCAAGAGCCAGTAAAGGATGTAATTCAAATAATGGAATTGCTACCGCATCGTCCTCCATTTTTATTGGTAGATAAAATTCTAGAGCTTTCAGATACCCACGTAGTAGGATTGAAGAATGTGACGATGAACGAACCATTTTTCGAAGGACATTTTCCAGGAGCACCAGTAATGCCAGGGGTGTTGATAGTTGAAGCAATGGCACAAACTGGAGGGGTACTCGCATTGAGCACTGTACCAGATCCAGAAAATTACTTAACTTTCTTCATGAAAATGGATAATGTTAAGTTTAAACGTAGAGTAAATCCAGGAGATACAATAGTATTTAATTTAAAGTTGCTATCGCCAATTCGTCGCGGTATTATCCATATGGGTGGTGTTGCTTATGTAAACAATAAAGTTGTTACAGAAGCTGAATTGATGGCGCAGATTGTAAAAATTAAAAATAATTAAATGAATCAACCATTAGCATACGTCCACCCAGGAGCCAAAATCGCTAAAAATGTGGTAATCGAACCTTTTGTTACAATTCACAATAATGTAGAGATTGGCGAAGGTACTTGGATAGGTTCCAATGTTACCATTATGGAAGGTGCACGGATTGGGAAAAATTGTAATATTTTTCCTGGTGCCGTTATTTCGGCTATTCCGCAGGATCTAAAATATCAAAATGAAGATACAACTGTAGAAATTGGCGATGGTACTACCATTCGTGAATATGTTACAGTAAACCGTGGAACTATAGATAGAGGAAAGACCGTTATAGGTAAAAACTGCCTTATTATGGCCTATTGCCATATTGCTCACGATTGTATTGTGGGAGATAACTGTATATTTTCAAATAACAGTACGCTTGCAGGTCATGTTACGGTTGGAAATCACGTAATTCTTGCTGGTATGACTGCAGTACACCAATTTTGTATAATTGGTGACCATGCCTTTGTAACTGGTGGTTCTTTAGTACGTAAAGATGTACCACCTTATGTAAAAGCAGCTAGAGAACCATTGTCTTACGTTGGAATTAATTCGATAGGTTTGCGCAGAAGAGGATTCGAATCGGAGAAGATAAGGGAGATTCAGAATATTTATCGATTGTTGTATCAAAGAAATTATAATACTAGCCAAGCAGCAGAGATTATAGAAGCCGAAATGGAAGCAACGCCAGAACGCGATGAAATTTTAGAGTTTATTAAAAACTCTAAGCGTGGTATTATGAAAGGCTATTTTAAATCAAATTAATAAAATTAATAACCATTAAAGAGTAAAGAAAAATGTCAACAACAGCAGATATACGTCGTGGACTTTGTATGCACTTTAATAACGATATTTATAAAGTAGTGGAGTTTCTTCATGTAAAACCAGGGAAAGGACCTGCTTTTGTTCGTACTAAACTAAAAAGCATAACTACTGGACGTACAATAGATAATACATTTCCATCTGGTCATAAAATTGATGAAGTACGTGTAGAAACACAACAATTTCAATTTCTATATAGCGACGACGGGAATTATCATTTCATGAATACAGATGATTATACACAAATTCATCTTCAAGAGAATGCAGTAGAATCTCCAGAGCTTATGAAGGAAGGAGAAATGGTAACCATTTTAATAAATACTGAAAACGATTTGCCTTTGGCAATGGAACTGCCAGCACACGTAATTTTAGAAGTTACAGAAACTGAACCTGGCGTAAGAGGAAATACTGCAACCAACGCAACCAAACCAGCGACAGTAGAAACTGGAGCGGTGGTAAATGTTCCATTGTTTATTAATATAGGCGACAAGATCCGTGTCGATACAGAAAAAGGGAACTATCAGGAGCGTATACGCGACTAAAGTATTCTTGTAAATTATATAATATAATATTTAAGGCTTCGAATTAATTCGAAGCCTTTTTCATTGGATGCTGCAAACTGATGAAGTTAATTGTTAATAGAAAAGCCGTTCTACAAAAGCAGAACGGCTTTTAAAATTATATTCCTTTTTTCCTTACAAAGGAATATTTCCATGTTTTCTATTTGGCCTAACCACTTCTTTATTTTCTAACGTTGCAAATGCACGTAAGAGCTTTCTACGTGTATCTTTAGGCTCGATAACTTCATCGATAAATCCACGTTGTGCTGCCTCAAATGGATTGGCAAATTTGTCAGCATACTCTTGTTCCTTCTTAGAAAGCTCCAATTCAGGGTCTTCTGCAGCTGCGATTTCTCTTCTAAAGATAATCTCACTAGCTCCCTTAGCACCCATAACAGCAATTTCTGCCGTTGGCCATGCAAAGTTGAAGTCGGCACCTATATGCTGCGAGTTCATCACGTCATAGGCTCCTCCATAGGCTTTACGCGTAATCAAAGTTACACGTGGTACTGTGGCTTCGCTTAAAGCGTATAATAGCTTTGCACCATTCAAGATGATTCCATTCCACTCTTGATCTGTTCCTGGTAAAAATCCTGGCACATCGACCAATACAAGTAAAGGAATGTTAAACGCATCGCAGAAGCGTGTAAAACGTGCTGCTTTTTTGGAACTGTCCACATCGAGTACGCCAGCAAGCGACATAGGTTGGTTGGCAACAATCCCAATGCTTTTTCCACCTAAACGAGCAAAACCTACTAAGATATTCGTTGCATAGTCTTCGTGTACTTCCATAAAGCTATCCTCGTCGATTATACCATCTATAACCTCACGCATATCATAAGGTTGGTTTGCCGACTCTGGGACGATACCATCTAGTTGTGGACGATACTCGTCGCCAAGCTCATAAGGAATATCTGCTGCTTTTTCTTTATTATTTTGTGGTAAGTAACTTAATAACCGTTTGATTTGTTCTAAGCAAACAATGTCATTTGCCGCAGTAAAGTGCGTTACTCCAGATTTGGTTGCATGCGTACTAGCACCTCCAAGCTCTTCGGATGTTACTGTTTCGTTGGTAACGGTTTTTACTACGTTTGGACCTGTAACAAACATATAGCTTGTGTCTTGAACCATCATAGTGAAATCAGTCATCGCAGGTGAGTAAACAGCCCCTCCAGCACATGGGCCCATAATAGCCGATAGTTGTGGAATTACCCCCGATGCTTGTACGTTGCGATAAAATATATCGGCATATCCACCTAGTGAGCGTACTCCTTCTTGAATTCGTGCTCCACCTGAGTCGTTAAGTCCAATAATTGGTGCTCCAACTTTTAGTGCATGATCCATTACCTTACAAATCTTCTCGGCATGTGTTTCAGATAAGGACCCACCAAAAACGGTAAAGTCTTGTGCAAAAACATAAACTAATCGTCCATTAATCGTTCCATAACCAGTTACCACACCATCCCCTGGTATGATTTGTTTGTCCATTCCAAAATCGGTAGTTCTATGGGTAACCAACATGCCTTGCTCTTCAAACGAACCTTCATCAAGTAAATATTCGATGCGCTCTCTTGCGGTGAGTTTTTTCTTGGCATGCTGACTGGCAATTCGCTTTTCTCCTCCACCTACAAGTGCTTGATTTTGTCTTTTTTCTAATTCTTTATGTACTTTCTTCATCATGTTTTATTCGTTTTTTGGTATTCTAAGCTTTGTTTTGGCTTCCAAATGCAATCCCAAGGCAATTTTTGCTGCAATGGCTGCTTCTTCTTCTTGTATTCTCTCACGAGTATCTTCATCAAAATATTGATCTACAAAGTGCGTGTTGAAATCGCCCGATACAAAAGCTTTGTGACGACAAACAAAATCGCCGAAGGATAGTGTGGTTTGAATTCCTTCTATTTTATAATTGGCAATGGCAGCTAGCATTTTCGTAATCGCTTCGGTTCTTGAAGGGGCATGTACGATGAGTTTAGAAACCATTGGGTCGTAGTAGATAGGTATTTTAGATCCTTCTACAACACCATCGTCTACACGTATACCTTTGCCAATTGGTATTTCATAACGACTAAGTGTTCCAATACTTGGATTGAAATTATCATAAGGATCTTCGGCATAGACTCTTAGTTCTATAGCGTGTCCATTAATCTTAAGGTCCTCTTGCGTAAAACTTAATGCTTCGCCTTGTGCGATTCGGATTTGCTCTTCTACCAAATCTAAATCAGTAATCATTTCCGTTATCGGATGTTCGACTTGTAAACGAGTATTCATTTCTAGGAAATAGAACTTTTTATCGCTGTCAAGTAAGAACTCTACCGTACCTGCACCTACATAATCACAAGCTCTGGCCACTTCAACTGCAGCTTTTCCCATACGATTTCGCAGTTCATCATTCACTACTACCGAAGGCGCTTCTTCTACTACTTTTTGGTGGCGGCGTTGTATGCTGCATTCTCTTTCAAATAAATGGACTATATTTCCGTGAGTATCAGCTAGGATTTGCACTTCGATATGTCGTGGACTTTCAACAAACTTTTCAATAAATACCGATCCATCGCCGAATGCAGAAACAGCTTCGTTAATCGCGCGATCCATCTGCTCCTTTATTTCAGATTCTTTGTTTACTACTCGCATGCCTCGTCCACCACCGCCAGCTGCTGCTTTGATAAGAACAGGGTAGCCAATTTCATTGGCTATTTGTATAGCTTTTTCTGGATTATCTATTGCATCTTTTGTTCCAGGTATCATGGGAATATCTCTACCTTCTAAGCTTTCTTTAGAAGCTAATTTATTACCCATAACTTCAATAGCATGGGCTTTAGGACCAATGAAGATGAGGTTGTTTTTTGCAACTTGTTCTGCAAAATCAGCATTTTCACTAAGAAAACCATATCCTGGGTGAATGGCATCGGCGCCAAGGTTTTTTGCTACTTCAATTATTGTGTTCCCTTTTAAATACGATTCACTAGAAGCGGCTGGACCAATGCAAACGGCTTGATCAGCGAAATGCACGTGGGGCGCATCTTTATCGGCTTCTGAATAAACTGCTACGGTTTGAATTCCCATTTTTTTCGCTGTACGCATAATGCGCAGAGCTATTTCGCCACGATTGGCAACTACTATCTTTTTAATTTTCATCTTCTTCTTCAAATTCTATAAGTACAAATCCTTTTTCTACTGTTTGATTGGCTGTAACGTGCACCGATTTAATAACTCCACTGCGTGGTGCTACTAGTTTATTTTCCATTTTCATAGCTTCTAGTACGAGCAACCCATCGCCTTCTTCTACAGCATCACCTTCTTTAACCAATACACTCAATACCAGTCCTGGCATAGGGGCGTCTACCATTGAGGCCGTGGATTTATTTCCGAGTGATAGACCCATTTCCTCAATCTGCTGATCGAGTTTATTTTGAAGTTTTATAGTATAAATATTTCCGCGTAAACGAATGCTATAGGTTCGCGAGTCAAAGTCGCTAGCTAGCAGACTTGCTTCTACTTTGTTTTCATTGTGAAGTCCTACCAAACTTCCATCGACTTTTACTCTAGATACAATCGCATCAGAAATGTCTAAAGCTACCGAAATATGGTCGTTAGCCACTGCTTTATAAGTTTTACTCATAGAATTGAATATTTGATTTTTCTTTTAGATCTTAGTTTTTAGCCAATAAAGATACATAAAACGCAACACAATGCAGAAGCGGGCAAAAATATTATGGAATGGCTAGTTTATAAGAACTTTTTAGTTATTAATGTTTACGATATAGTGGTTATGAAAATGATGAAATTGAAAGATAGAAAATGTTTATTTGAGTGATGTTTTACTCTGTAAGTTCAATCATTTTAGATTTATGAAATAAACTTTTTCTCACAGATTACTCAAATAGTACAGATAAAAAACTTCTATCTTTTATTAGTAATTTCACACATAATAATTTCAATCAAAAGCTTTAGTAAATAATCAGAGAATCAATAAAAATAAAAAACCTCTGACTTATATATGAATCAGAGGTTTAGGCAATATTTTATTGTACATCCGTTACTTGTCATAGAAGTAAATAATCCTCTATATTCAGAAGAATCAAAAATAGGTGAATGTGTAGAGTTTCCTGCAGATCCCGCTGATTTTCGCAGCTTTAAAGTAGTTATATGAAACATGGAAGTTGCTATAATCTCACGTTTTAAAGTTTTATGATGTTTTGCGGACAACCAAAATATTTTATTATGGAAAATCGCGGTTCACTTCAATATAATAAAATCTAGTTTAAAGATTCTTTGTGCTGAATAAAACCTACACCAGCAGTATTATTAGTTTTTGTATCGATTAGAATAAAAGCACCAGAATCTTTATTTTCATCATAGTTATCAAAGTGAAGTGGTTTAGCCAATTGTATTGTTGCCCAACCTAAATTATTTAACTGTAACTCATTTGTTTCTTGCTCTTTGCCCATTCTATCTGTGTCTATTTTCGAGTCAATGGATTTTATTTTAGATTTAACCGATTTAACTCCGTATTGAAATTGATAAATGGTGGATGAAATTAATGGGGTTGAATCCATCCAACAAATAATAGCTTTGATTTCTTTGGCTTCGTGAGGAAGTTGGTTTTCTTTTACAATTAAATCTCCTCGAGAAACATTGATATCATCTTCTAACGTTATAGTAATCGACGATCCGATGCTTGCTTTCGTATATTTTTTATCATAAAATTCAATGGTCTTAATCGTTGACTTCATTTTTGATGGAAGTACGACAACCTTATCTCCAACGCTTAACTCGCCACCTTTAAGCTTGCCAGCATAGCCTCTAAAGTCATGGAAGTTTTCAGTTTTTGGGCGAATAACAGTTTGAACTTGAAAACGAGCTTGGGTGTTTTGGTGGATGTCTTCAAATTGAATGTTTTCTAGATGTTGCATTAGTGTTTTACCTGAATACCAAGAAAGGTTTTCTGAAGAGGCCACTACGTTATCACCATGCAGCGCACTGATGGGGATGAAGGTAATTAGTTGTTCTTTGTATGAGCCTGCTTGGGCAAGTTTTTTAAAATCTTCTACAATAGCATTAAACCTAGTTTCTTTATAATCGACTAAATCCATTTTATTAACAGCTACAATCAATTCATTGATTCTAAGCAGGTTATTGATAAAAAAATGTCGCTTTGTTTGTTCCACCACTCCTTTTCTTGCATCGATTAGAATTACCGCTATATCGGAACTAGAAGCTCCAGTTATCATATTTCTTGTATATTCTTTATGACCTGGTGTGTCGGCAATTATGTAGGATCGATTTGGAGTAGAGAAGTAAATATGGGCCACATCTATGGTAATTCCTTGTTCTCGTTCGGCCACCAATCCATCAGTAGCTAATGCAAGGTCTAAGTAATCATATCCTTTTTGTTCACTGTTTTTTTTGATAGCCTCGAGTGCATCTCTTTTTAAAGACTTGGTATCGTACAAAATACGGCCAATCAAAGTGGATTTTCCATCGTCTACACTTCCCGCGGTACTTATTTTTAATACTTTATTTTTTTTCATTGGTTAGTAAGTATATCAATATTTTATAATACTGTTTTGTGCTTTAGCAAACTGTTTTTAAATCAATTAAAAGTAACCTTCTTGTTTCCGAGTTTCCATGGCAGCTTCCGATCGCATGTCGTCTATTCTTGCACCTCGTTCCGACAAATCAGATTGTCTGATTTCTTTTACAACTTCTTCAATACTAAATGCAAGTGATTCCACTGCAGCGGTACAACTCATATCACCTACTGTTCTGAATCGGACAGTTTTTTCGGTTACGATTTCATCTTTTTCACGATAAACCACATCATCATTAGCTGTCCAAATCAAGCCGTCTCGTTCAAATACGTTTCTTTTATGAGCGAAATAAATAGAGGGAATTTCAATTTCTTCATTTTGTATATAGGTCCAAACATCCAATTCCGTCCAATTTGAAATAGGAAATACACGAACATTTTGACCGTAAGCTATTCGACCGTTCAACATATCAAAAACTTCTGGGCGTTGGTTTTTTTCATCCCATTGTCCGAAATCATCTCTAACCGAAAAAATACGTTCTTTGGCTCTTGCTTTTTCTTCATCTCTTCTTGCACCGCCAATACATGCATCAAATCCATGCTCCTCAATGGCTTGTAATAAGGTTTGTGTTTGCAATTGATTTCGACTAGCATATTTTCCTTGTTCTTCCTTTACGTGGCCAGCATCTATGTTGTCTTGTACATAATGTACGTGTAATTCCAAACCGAATTCTTTTACTAGATTATCTCTAAATGCTATGGTTTCCGGGAAGTTATGACCCGTATCTATATGCACTAAAGGAAATGGGATTTTGGCTGGATAAAATGCTTTTTTAGCTAAATGAACTAAGGTTATAGAATCTTTACCTCCAGAGAAAAGAATCGCAGGCTTCTCAAATTGAGCAGCTACTTCTCTAAAGATATAAATGGCTTCGTCTTCTAATGGATTATTAATTACTATGTCGTTCATTTCTATGGTTTTATTGATGGATTCCACACTCTCTGTTTTCTAAAACTTTTGTTGGATCGTAATAGTCTTTTTCGTTTGGCAAATCAAATTTTTCTAAATAAACGTCTAAATCTGCATCCGAGTAGTGGTAAAAAGGACTTACTTTAAAAATACCATCCTTGCTTTTAGAAAGGATGTCAATCCCGTCTCTAAATGAAGTTTGACCAATCCTTATATTGGTAAACCAATAATCAGGTTGATGTTCTTGCATAGCTCTTTTAAAGGGCTCTAACTTTACTTGCTCACTAAAAAGCTTATGCGCTTCGGTGTTGACTTCAGGAATTCCCAATGTGACATTTCGGAAACCTACGCTTTGCTTAGGAACATAGATGGCTATATTAAGTTTTAATCTTTCTATCAATTCTTTAGCGTGATTGTAAGTGGCCTTGGTGTTATATCCTGTGTCACACCAAATCACCTTTATATCAGGCTCTATCTGAGTAATCAAATGCAGAAGCGCTACTTCATATGGTCTAAAGTTTGTAGTAATTACAGGGTTTTTAGCCTGTTTTAATGCCCATTCCACAATAGCCGAAGGGCTCATGTTATTTAACTTGTTATTTGATTTATCTAATTTCATATTTAAAATTTTAATTCTTTTTTCTTCCCCATTTTATAGAATTCCAAATTCGCTCGTGGAAATAGTATAAAACTGTTTTAGTCATTAATTCAAAAGCACCAATAGAAAATGCAAGAATCATTTTACCAGTTATCACCCAAGAGATGACAATCGTATCTAAAGTACCTATAAAACGCCAAGAAAGCGCTTTTATAAAACTTCTTGAGTGTAGCTCGCCAGTTTTTGAAAGTGACTTTTGCTTTTTTAATCTACTATAAATCAGGTTGGTAATCATTTAATCTATAACTCCTATGGGTTTACTAGGGATTAAAAGTATAAATTTAATATCAAACTTTAATGAATATCTTAATTAAAAGTAACTTTCAATAGTTATTTAGACTGTCTAAATATAGTCTTAAGCTGCCGGTTAAAAGATATATAAGTTTTATTGGGTAAGAAAATATGGATTTTTTCGAATTTAAATCAAAAGATTTAGGAAGGATTAAAGCGTAAAATTACTTGTTTTCTAATGCCAATTGAGCCAAGGATTTATGAGATAGTATCTCTAACACGCTATCTCTAACTTCTGACATTAGTCCATGTACACCACAGAACTTTTCATCTGGACAATCTTCACAACTCTCATAAAAGTTTAGACTTACACACGGAATCATGGCTATAGGGCCGTCCAATATTCTAAGTATTTCGCTCATATAAATATCTTCGGCATCTTTTAAAAGATAGTAACCTCCATATTTTCCTTGTTTTGCTCCTAAGATTTTTCCTTTTCGTAAAGTGAGTAGAATGGATTCTAAAAATTTACGAGGTATGTTTTCATCCGTGGCAATTTTGGAAATAGGGATGGGAACTTCTTCGTTATTTTTATGAATATAAAGCAGCGCTTTAATTCCATATTTAGTTTTGTTAGAAAGCATGGTGAGTTATTTATTAGATTCTTCGTTTAGTTTTTTATCTAAGAAAATGACTAGTTGTTTTTTTTAAATGAAAGTAACTTTCAATAAACAAAGATATACAATTCACGTGTTATAGAGCAAAGGCTATAATTTTCAACACTTGTACACTATTGAAATATCAATTAAATATCCGAAGGGATTTAAGTTGATGTTTAATCATAAAGTAACATTGACATTCATATATAATCCAAGTGTGCAACTTTTTTAAACCAATGATATTTGAAGTATCTTTGTTATAAAACCTTATTACTTTAAAAATAGAAGTTGAAAGATTCATTTGTACATCAGGGAATGCGGAATCGTTTAGTAGAAACGCTTCGTCAAAAGGGAATTAAAAACGAATTGGTTTTAAAAGCTATTGGAAAAGTGCCTAGGCATTTATTTATGGATTCTGGGTTTTTAGAACATGCTTACGAAGATAAAGCCTTTCCAATAGGGGCCGATCAAACCATATCCCAACCCTATACCGTAGCTAGACAGACAGAGTTACTCGATGTTAAGGTAGGGGATAAGGTATTGGAAATCGGAACAGGAAGTGGCTATCAGGCAGCTGTTTTGTTAGAATTAGGGGTGGAACTGTATACCATAGAACGTCAGAATAAACTTTTTAAAAAAGCACAACGATTTTTACCAAAGCTTGGGTATAGACCTAAAAAAATGATTTTTGGCGATGGTTATATAGGGAATGAAGAAGACGCTCCTTACGATGGTATTATTGTAACTGCTGGAGCACCATTTATTCCAAAACCTCTGCTCCGCCAATTGAATATAGACGGTAAGTTAGTAATTCCCGTAGGTGAAGGCTTGCAGACCATGACTGTTATAGAACGACAGTCAGCTAGAAAATTTGAGAAACAAGAGTTTGGAGATTTCCAATTTGTTCCAATGTTGAAGGATAAAAATTAAAGTTTTCTATCTAAAAACTATTAGAGTAGTCTAGCTTTTTCTGATATTATAGCATAGCACCTATGTTTAATGTTCTTGTGCTATGCTATACTATCATTGCAAAATAAATCGTATTCAATTCTATAACGCTATCCCAACTCGTATACCGCTATGAGTGTCTTGATTGGTGTAAGATTGAACAAAGTCAACTCGTAAAATACGCCAATTCTTTATTCCGATTTTATCTAAACCTACATGCCACTCTATGTATGGCTTCTGGTTTTTTACTGCTAAAAAATTTGCTCCACTTACTAATTGAAGTTTTAAGTTTCGTATTAAGGGAATTCGTCGCATGATGGCATCTCGAAAATGATGTTCGTAATGAACCGCTAAATAAGACTGATCGGTACTGTGCTCATAATAGGGTAGAAGTTCAAAACTTTCCAGTTTATTATGTGCAATAAATGTTTGGTTTCCGGTAAAGTGTTGGAAATCGGCAAAGCTAAGTTCATCTTTCGTAACAAAAGCACCAGCATGAATTAGATAGCGTGAAACTCCTGACTGTCCCATATTAATAGACTGACTAATTTTGGTTTGTAGTTGTAGAAAATCCATTTTATTTTCACTTGCAAATGTCCCAGCTATTGCACCAATATATAGCGTAGGCCCTTTGCTATTGCTGATTATTTTACGGTTAGGATGGGTGTAATAATCCTGTGCAAACCGAATTTGAAATCCTAATTTGCTTCGTAACAAAGAATGCGTGTTAAATGGAACAGAAGTTTCGTCGTCTGGGTTTAATGGGTTGTTTGAAGTAAGCCTATCAGCATACTTTTCCCTTATCTTTGTGTTGTATAAAGGGCTACGACGCTCCCAAGCGGTTTCGGCCTGAAAGAATAAACCATTGGTAATTTCCTGTGAGAAAGAAGCACCATATCTACCCAAGTCATAAAGTTTCATGTAATTCCTATTGTCTATAATAGTGTATGCGGAATTCACAATAGAACTTATAGAATTACTTCGATTAAATTGACTGGTTTGTGTTCCTACAAATAAGTCTAACTTCGCATGATTTATGGCATTGAATTTTCGAGTAATACGTCCGGATACACGTAATCGTTCATCGGAAAATCCGTAATCGACATCGGATTTAACTATCGTATAATTGGTTTTGTCTTCACTGTGATACTTGGTAAAACCTAAACTACTACTTAAGCTTACACCTTGCACCGTATTATATCCATTATTTGATTCTACTCCTGCGTAGTGTATTCGCCAATCTTTGAATGAGTTTCTATACGTATAACCTGAAAGAATTTCAAAAGGCTTAAACTTATTTGCCTTTCGGTCAATAGAATCTAAATAGGATTTTGAACTACGAACTATTTCTAGACTATCTTTTTTGCGATAATCTTCTATTTCTAATTTGGTTAAAGCAACGGGACGCCTTTCCTCCCAGAAGTCTTCGGTTTTAATAGCATCAGTAAGCATCCGCATGCGTTCTCGAGTAAATTGATGGGAAGGTTTCTCGAACTGATATTCTTTATAATGTGCAATAAATCGCCCGCCAAGATGGTGCTTTAAAATGGTTGCCTTGAAGGTTATTTCTTGAAGGCTTTTTAGCCATGCATCTTGAGTTTCGTTAAATAAGAAGGTTTGTCGGATACGATATTCATCTATAAAAGGTATTTGTAAAACACTCGAATCCACCGTCAAATCTACTCCATAGAACTCAGCGGAATCTTCTGTGATATAGATTGTCCCGGTCCAAACACGACTATTTGGTCTTTTGGGCTTAACACTAATCTTATTAATCAACCGGTTGTTTTGATGAAAATCGCCTTCAAAGCGATACTCATAAAAATCTAAAGCGTTACGAGCGATTGGAGAAATGATAGGGTAACCAAGTTCAATAGTGTTCTCATAAAAGGATGTCTCTGCTTGTTCTGCACTATTAAAGCTGAATAAAAATGAACTTCCACTGACTTTACTAGCGGTTATCTCTTCAAAAAAATGATTGGGTGGTGCTACTTGGATTGTTGAAATGGTTTCTGATAAATAAGGGACGATAGTATCTTTTATATCCTCGTCCATTTCTTCCACCAGCCTTTTCTGTTGTCTTTTGAGGGAATTGGAGTCGATTTTCACATCTATCAAGCCACGAGAGTAGAAAGAAGCTGTATAGGAATTTAATCTGTTTTTATTCTCTTCTCGTTTAGCGATAGCTTTTCTGATAATAGCATAGGCCGGATCTTCGCTTCCGTCTAATTTGACTTGGGTAAGTTGAATAAATTCTGGTTCTAGTTGGACTTTCCATTCATTTTTTTCGTCCACTAAGAATTCTTGGCTTTTATATCCTAGGTATTGAAAAACTAGAATGCCACCTGGCTGTTGTTTTATTTGGAAGTGACCTTCTTTGTTTGTGGTTACCCCGTGTGTAGTGTTTTTGTAATAAACGGATACACCTTCAAGATTGTTTTTATGCTCATCTATTACATATCCGTGAATAAAATTTTGTGCTTGAAGATAGGTAGTGCTTAAAAGCAATAAAAAGAGTAACCATTTTTTCATAGATAGCAGGATTTATATAATATTAATTCATAAAGATTTTCGTTACCTTACTAATATAGACGACTAAAAATTAAAAAAGGTTGCCTAAGCAACCTTTTTATGAATATTTATTGAGTTTATCTATTAAAAGACTTCTTTATTCGTCGCATGTCGCGTTCAGCTTCTCTAGCACGTAAACTCTCTCGTTTATCATGTAATCTCTTTCCACGAGCTAATGCAATTTCCATTTTTGCTAATCCTCTGTTATTGGTAAATAATCGGAGAGGAATAATTGTAAAACCAACATTCCTAACATCTTTTTCTAGTCTGCGCAGCTCGTTTTTGTTTAGCAATAATTTTCTTGCTTCCCTAGGATTGTGAGAGTAGGACGTTGCGTGAGAGTATTGTTGTATGGACATATTAATAACAAACAATTCGCCTCTAGAATTAAACTCACAGAAGCTTTCACCAATGGATGCTTTTCCTTCACGAATAGCTTTTATCTCTGTACCTTTTAAAACAATTCCAGCGACATACGTATCGATTATCTCGTACTCAAAACGTGCTTTTCTATTTCTTATGTTTACATTCTTTTGCAATGCCATATATGGTTGTATTGTGTTTTAAAAAATCAGTTAAGAATATATATAAAATATTTAATGAATGCCTGTTGTTTGTTTATCACAAAGGGCATGCGTTGTTATTATTCTATTTTAAAAGCTTTTAATAGTACGTTAGTATTTATTTTAATACGAGACGTATTCTGTGATTTCTAAACCATATCCAGTCATACCAACTCGTTTTGTTTGTTGGCTGTTGGATAATAATCTCATTTTTGAAATTCCTAAGTCATGTAGGATTTGTGCACCGATTCCAAAGTCCTTACTATCTCTAACGACCGTAGGTACTGGTGTTACTTCACCTACTTTTTGAGCTTTTCTTAATGCTTCCAACCTTGGTAGCAAATTATAGGATTGACTTTGTTGGTTTATAAATACAATAACACCCTTACCTTCTTTGTCTATTACTTTAAACATCCTATCTAGGGTTTTGTCATCGTCTTTGGTAAGTGTACCTAGGATATCTGTATTAACTAACGTTGAGTTTACACGTACTAAAACCTCTTCATCTTCTTCCCAATCACCCTTGGATAAGGCTATATGCACTTGTTTATTGGTAGTTTGTTGAAAAGCGGTTAGTCTATATCGGCCAAATTTTGTTTCTATTTCGAAGTCTTCTTTTTTCTGGATTAACGAATCGTGTTTCATGCGATACGCTATTAAGTCTTCGATAGAGATCAATTTTAAATCGAAGCGTTTTGCCACTTTTTGTAATTGTGGTAAGCGAGCCATTGTACCATCTTCGTTTAAAATTTCAACTAAAATTCCTGCCGGTTTTAATCCAGCTAGTCTAGCTAAGTCTATTGTAGCTTCGGTATGGCCTGTACGTCGTAATACTCCACCTTCTTTAGCTCGAAGCGGAAAGATATGTCCAGGTCTGCCTAAGTCTTGTGGTTTGGTAGTATCATCTACTAATGCCTTAATTGTTTTTGCTCTGTCATGAACAGATATTCCTGTAGTACAACCATGACCCAATAAATCGACCGAAACGGTAAATTGTGTGTGGTGCAACACCGTATTGTTGTCTACCATCATCTCTAGGTCTAGCTCTTTACATCGTTGTTCGGTGAGTGGTGCACAAATTAACCCACGACCATGCGTAGCCATAAAGTTGATCATCTCGGGTGTTACCATTTCAGCAGCAGCGATAAAATCTCCTTCGTTTTCTCGATCTTCATCGTCTACTACAATTACGACCTTACCTTTACGTATATCGGCAATTGCGTCTTCTATGCTATCTAACTTAATATTGCTTTTTTTCTTATTAGAGATTGTCATTTTTTCTTCTTTATTAGTTTTGCCAACCATTTAAACGGTTTGGCTAATGATTGTATAAAAGAATCTACATCGAATATTCCTTGGTCGCTAGTTGCCCTTATGGTTAGCCAAATACCTAATGGCAGTAAAATAACCGTACTTAACCAACTGGCAACAAATGGATGTAGGGTGCCATCTGAAGCACTGTTTTTAGCGAAGATACCAATAAAATGGTAAGTTAAAAACAAGCTTACTGCTACTACCATTGGAAGTCCCATTCCTCCTTTACGGATAATGGCTCCGAGAGGTGCACCTACAAAAAACAAAATAACACAAGCGACTGCCAAAACATATTTTTCATGCAAGGCAATTTCATGTTTGTTGAGTACGGTTGTTTTTTTAGCAAAGTCTCTTTTCTTTGCATTAATAGCTTGTTGTGTTCCTTTTATGTTGCTTATGGCTAATGTAAAAACTTCTTCTTGTTCTTTGGGTGTAAATCTATCGAGTAATTCTTGTTGGCTAGTTAAGATAACCTCTGGTTTGGATTTATCTGTTTCTGTCCGCCTTGGATAAAGTTGCGTAATTCCTGTACGGAAATAAGTTTCTTCGCCAAAATTCTTAATATCGTACGAAAAGCGATTAGCTAATGAATCTATTTCTTGACGCAACTCTGAACTTGTAAACATATTTTGATCGTTGAAATCATTTTCCTGATCAAGGTCTACGTCATTTAGTCTAGAGATGTCGATGTTTAATGTATATTCTTCGAAAAAACTTTTTACGAATGGCATATTATTTTGCTTCGCAGAACTACGAGGTTGAATATCATCGTAATAGTTGCCATTCATCAGTACTAAAGATAATGTGTTGGATCCTAATTGACTTACGAGCTCCCCTTTTTCAGCAACGATTACTGTGGTGTTTTTATTAGGATTCATAGGGGTTTTCTTATGTATGATTACATCATCTAAAAATTGCCCGTTTTCACCGGATTTCTTTTCTACCTTTATATTAAAATCATCACCTATAGGACTAAATTGTCCTTCAGTAATAGCCATTGCCGGACTGACTTGACTGATATTTCGCCTTAAGTTTTTCCACTTATATTCGGTGTAGGGAATAACATTATTAGCGAAAATATAAGCCACAGCTCCTAGTATTATAATAAAATACATTAAACTACTCATGGCTCGTTGCAGTGAAATACCTGTGGATTTCATTGCAGCAAACTCATAGTTTTCGGCAAGGCTACCAAATACCATGAGCGACGACACCAGAATAGTGAGAGGTAAAACTAGCGGCATGAGTCTAGGCGATACAAACCATAGGAATTTTAAAATCACTCCAGTGTCCAAGTCTTTCCCCGCTAACTCAGCTATATATAGCCAGATAGTTTGTAGGACAAAAATGAACATCAGAATAATAAAAACACTAAAAAATGTTTTTAAATAGGCTAGTAAAATGTATCGGTCTAGAATCTTCACAATAGCTCCTTAACGGATTAATCTAATGCGTTTATATAATACCCATTTTGTTCGTATTTTTTATTGTCGAACTGAAATAGGCTCTCTGAAATTGGTTGGTTGCTTTTAAAGGACTGTACAGTAACTGTATATTTAGTATCGTTATTGTCTATCTGAATAAGCTTGTAAATATTTTTTGTATGTACATCAATACCTAACAAAATTCTTTTTATATCGGTGTTTTTGTTGATAGGTTTCAACGCTACGTATTGAATTTCTCTTCCTTTTACATTCTGTTTAATATCCATTTCAGCCTCATATCCATCCTCATAGAATGTTAACATTCTTGAAGGTGTGATTTCTGATTCCATATCTGGATCAAAATTAGAGATGGTTACCTCTTCATCTTCTGGTACAATTGTATAGATTTTTTTTCCATCAAAAATCCTTTCTATTCCTAACATCTCTAGCAAGTACTTATCGCCCGAAAGGCTTACTTTGCCACGAGTTTCTTGGCTTACTCTTTCTTTTGTGTTATTTAGGTTGTATTTAAATTCTATTTGGATATTATCGTAGCTTTTAACCTTTTGTGACACTTCTTGTAGAAGTTGTGTAGCGCTGTTTTGTGCGCTTGTTACTGTGGCAAAAATAAAGCTAAATAATACAAAGCTTAGGATTCTCATAATTATTAGATTATTGTTTTTCTTCTTTAAGTTTTTGATGTAATGCCTCGACAGTTGGAACCAATACGTCTCTTGCTTTACTTCCTTCAAACTGGCCTACAATGCCTGCAGCTTCTAGTTGGTCTATAATTCTTCCTGCTCGATTGTAACCAATTCGTAGTTTGCGTTGTAAGAGTGAAGCCGATCCTTGTTGCGCAAGTACCAATACCTCGGCTGCTTGCTCAAACAAACTGTCTCTATCATCTATGTAATCATCAAGAGCTGTGCCACTTTCCTCTCCTTCGTATTCAGGAAGTAATAAAGCTTCTGGATAGGCTTTTTGAGATCCGATAAAATCGGTTATTCTTTCTACTTCTGGTGTGTCTACAAAAGCACACTGTAATCGGGTTATCTCATTACCCTGAGTAAATAGCATGTCTCCACGACCTATAAGTTGATCGGCTCCCGAACCATCTAAAATCGTACGTGAGTCAATTTTACTTGTTACACGAAAAGCTAATCGTGCAGGGAAGTTGGCTTTAATTATTCCCGTAATTACGTTTACCGAAGGTCTTTGTGTGGCTACAATAAGGTGAATTCCTACTGCTCTAGCTAACTGTGCCAATCGAGCTATTGGGGTTTCTATCTCTTTTCCAGCCGTCATGATGAGATCTGCAAATTCATCGATTACTAAAACAATATAAGGCAAGAACCTATGACCATTTTCTGGATTTAGTTGGCGAGACTTAAACTTTTGATTGTACTCCTTTATATTTCGAACCATCGCATCTTTTAGTAAGTCGTATCGCTGGTCCATTTCTATCCCAAGGGAATTTAAAGTATGTATAACCTTGGTGGTATCTGTAATAATAGCTTCTTCTGTATCGGGAAGTTTTGCAAGATAGTGCCGTTCTATTTTATTGAACAGAGTAAGCTCTACTTTCTTTGGGTCAATAAGCACAAATTTCACTTCTGCTGGATGCTTTTTATAGAGTAGGGAAGTAAGAATAGCATTAAGACCAACAGATTTACCCTGGCCGGTTGCACCTGCTACAAGCATGTGTGGCATTTTTGCAAGATCTACGACAAAAGTTTCGTTGCTGATTGTTTTTCCTAAAGCTAAAGGTAAGTCCATTTCTGCCTTTTGAAATCTAGAGGAAGCGATTACCGATCGCATGGAAACAATTTTCGGGTTCTTATTAGGTACTTCTATTCCAATAGTTCCTTTACCTGGGATAGGCGCTATAATACGAATTCCCAATGCAGCCAAAGATAAAGCTATGTCGTCTTCTAGGTTTTTAATTCTAGAAATTCGAATTCCAGCCTCCGGAACAATTTCATATAAAGTAACAGTAGGACCTACGGTTGCTTTTATGTTAGCTATGTTTATCTTGTAATTGCTTAAGGTTTGTACAATCCTATCTTTGTTTTCTTCTAATTCTTCTTGGTTAATTGTAATGGTCCTTCCTTCAGAATAATCTTTTAATAGGTCAATACTTGGAAAACGAAACTTACTAAGCTCTAGTCTCGGATCAAACTCACCATAGGTTTTTACTAGTTTTTCACTTAGGTTTTCCTCTAATTCCTCTTCCTCAGCAATTTCTTCTACTTCCATTGTAACCTTGAAATCTTCTGATTCTAAATTATCTGGGTCGGAATCGTCATCTACTTGAGGTGTGCTGTTTTCGTCATCAACTTCTGCTATCTTTAATTCAATAGGCTCAGCTTCAACAATTTCGTGTTCCTGTTCAGTTGTAGGTTCATCCTCTAATTCTGTATGGATAGAGGATTCGGTATTTTGCACCTCACGCTCTTGTTTTTTCTTCGCTCTAGCTTCTGCATTGTTTTTTAACCTCAGCTTATAATTGTTCCAAGCTTCAGAAATGGTTTCTGGAGTAATTTTAAAATGCGTAACAAGTAAAATAATCAGTAAGAATAATAAAGCGAATACAGTCCCTAATACTCCTATGTTTTGGTTGGATAAATCGTTTATTTCATATCCTATAGTTCCGCTAAGAGTTCCATTTATAGCACCAAAGAACCCCAATAGAATACTAAGCCAAAGCATGGTGTATAACCACCAAAACCAAGTTTTTATAAGTGGTTTTTTATCTTTTCCAAAGAAGTAATTTCGTCCTGTTTTTATAAGCAAAATGGCAAATAGGAAAGAGGCAATGCCAATGCCCTTATAGATAAATAAATGACCAACACTGGAACCAAATTTTCTAAGCCAATTTTGAGTTTCCTTTGCATTTCCAGCAACAGCTTCTATTTCACTATGATCTGCTTTCCAAGAAAATAGGTAAGAAGTAAAAGAAAAAAGCAAGGCTATCCCTAGTAAAAACAAGAAGCTACCAAAAATAACTTGCTGCTTTTTAGACATGCGCAAAGGTTTAGTCTTTAGTTTAGTTTTATTCTTTTTTTTCTTACTCATGAAACTATTGGCTTAAAGCGTACAAAAATACAAATATATAACTCTAATCATAAGCTTACTAATGCTATTATCATTTACGACAACCTCAGGTTTTTTAAAAGCTAGGATGAAAGCAAGTCATATATTTTAGGAACATAAATAAATAGGCCGATAGCAACGGCTACTAAAGCTACGAAAAATACGGCTCCAGCCGCAACATCTTTTATGAATCCTATTCGCTCATGATGTTCTGGATGGATAAAGTCACATAACTTCTCTATAGCAGTATTTACTCCTTCTGTGCCTAACACCATTCCTATTGCTAATAATTGACACATCCACTCCGTAGTGTTAATTTTAAAATACCAACCAGCTATAATGGTAAGTAACGCAATGAAAGCTTGTGCTTGTATACTAGCTTCGGTTTTTAGCAGTAGGTAGGCACCTCGAAAAGCATATATAAATGCTCGAAGTCTGTTACTTATAAAGGTGTTTTTCATAGAACTTGAAAGCTTTAAATCAGATATACTCTATTATTCGATTTTTTCTGGTGTTGGCAATGTGTAAAAGTAGAAATATATTAAGAATAAACATAGCGAATAAACTGTAGCATTCAAAACAGTTAATATCAACGAATAATGCATTATTAGAAGTATGATGATGCTTCAAATGCAAAACGGGGTTGTATTTAAAAAATACAACCCCGTTTAAATATAATTTAGTAAATGCAGTGAGTTTATCTATCTATAGAACCCATCACACGCTGTGCAAAAGTGTTTGCAGCATCGCGTTCTGCCATTCCTTCTTCAATCATCTTATGAACCTCCACTGCACCACAAAGGTTGGTTATTAATTCCCCAACCACATTCATATCTTCTTCGGTACATAAACGATGTTCGGTGAAAGACTCTAACACTTCAATGGTGTTTTCGAGCTTTTCTACATCATTATTTTTCTGAAGGTGTCTAATTATTGGTAACTTCATCTACTAACTCTTTTAATTGATCAAACTTATTTGTTTGAACTTGGTTAACAAATTTTCCATCCTTAAACGTGGCAAAAGTAGGCAAATTATCTACTGTCGCCAGTTTTCTTGATTCTGGAAATTTTTCAGCATTTACAAGCAAGAAGGTAGCTCCTTCTGTCTCTCGTGCTAATTTTTTGAATCTTGGTTTCATCAATCTACAATTTCCACACCATCCGGCCATATATTGCACAACAACCGTATCGCCGCTTTCAACGTACTCTTGTAAATTATCTTGTTCTAATTCTTTTGCCATGATTATTGAATTTAAATATTGTTTAGTTTTGGCTTAAGTAAGCTGCTACTCCTTCTCTGTCGGCAGTCATTGCTTCTTTACCTTCTTCCCAGTTAGCTGGACATACTTCACCTTTTTCTTGTACGTGAGCATATGCATCAACTAGTCGTAAGTACTCCTGAACGTTTCGTCCTAAAGGCATGTGGTTAATGCTTTCGTGGAATACAGTTCCTTCTTCGTCGATTAGGTAAGTAGCTCTATAGGTAACGCTATCACCTTCTACAGTGAAGATACCAGTCTCCTCATCATACTTTTCATTTACAATATCTAAAATACCTAAGTGGCTGCTTAGATTTCTGTTGCTATCTGCTATAAGAGGATAAGTAACACCTTCAATTCCTCCATCGTCTTTTGCTGTGTTTAACCATGCAAAGTGTACTTCAGCAGTGTCACAAGATGCTCCAATAACCATTACGTTACGCTTTTCGAACTCTTCTAAAGCCTCTTGAAAAGCGTGTAATTCTGTTGGACATACGAAAGTAAAATCTTTCGGGTACCAGAATAATAATACTTTTTTCTTATTCTTAACTGCCTCTTCTAAAACATTGATTTTAAAAGTTTCTCCCATTTCATTGGTTGCGTTTACGCTAATGTTTGGGAATTTCTTTCCTACAAATGCCATAAATATTTAATTTTTTAGGGTTAATTTTCTATATACAAAAGTACGAGGAATCTACCGCAAAACAAATTGTTTACAATGTATAATTTTATGGCACTATTAGTTTTGCTTATAGACAGCTGTTTTTGTATAGCATAACGTTATTTATTGCTATTGGCGGGAATTAGCTGTCTTATTTTTATTCGGAAAGCAGCAAATAACAATGTCGTAAAAGGACTTAGCCAGTTAAACATAGCGTATACAAAATAGTCCAGAACATTAACTCCTAGCACACCACTATGGTAGGCACCGCAGGTGTTCCATGGAACAAGTACCGACGTAACTGTACCGCTATCTTCCAATGTGCGTGATAGGTTTTCAGGCGCTAATCCTTTGTCCTTATAGGCTTGGGCATACATTTTACCTGGAATTACTATGGCCAAGTATTGGTCACTAGCTGTTATATTTATGGTTAAGCAACTTGCAACCGTACTGGCAAACAACCCAAAAGTTGTATGAAATAAGTTAAGCAAAGCTTTACTAATTGCTTTAAGTGCACCTATGGCATCCATAACACCACCAAATACCATAGCACATATAATTAGCCAAATAGTATTAAGCATTCCTTGCATTCCGCCTGTTTCAAAAAGTTCTTGCAATAAAGGATTGTCTGTAGGAATAACTGTATCTATCGTTATGGCATTCATAATACTTATATATGCAGCTAGTGGTGTCAAGGTTTCTGAATTGGCAAGTGTTTTCAATATTTCTGGTTGAAAAAGTAACGCTGCAAGGCCACCAAGCAGGGTCCCTAATAGTAAGGCGATAAGTGGTGAGGTTTTTCTAATGATCAAGTAGATTACAATTCCTGGAACTACAAACAACCATGGGCTAATTACAAATGATTCTCTAATAGAGCTTTGTATGTTTCCTGGATCTACATTGCCACTGGCGTCTAAATTTAATCCAATGATTACAAATACTAATAGGGTTACTAGTATGGTAGGAATCGTTGTATAAAGCATATAGCGGATATGGGTGAATAAATCTGTCCCCGCCATGGCAGGTGCTAAATTTGTTGTGTCGCTTAACGGCGATAATTTATCTCCAAAATATGCCCCCGATAATATAGCACCTGCAGTCATTCCCAATGGAATGTTCAAGGCTTCGGCTATTCCAATTAATGCAATACCTACTGTAGCCGATGTAGTCCAACTGCTTCCTGTTGCTAATGAAATAATTGAGCATATTATAAGTGTAGAGGCAAGAAAGAAAGAGGGTTTTAAAATATCTAAACCATAATATATCATAGATGGAATAATGCCACTTATTAGCCAAGTTCCTGCCAAAGCGCCTACCATGAGTAAAATAATAATAGGCGAGGTGGTAGATTTTATATTGTTGGCCACTTCCCTCATCATACTTCTATATGAGGTGTTATTGGTGTACCCAACTATTCCCGCAACGGTGGCACCAATTAGTAAGATGAATTGATTGCTACCAGAAAGAGCATCGTCTTTAAAAGCATAAAAAACATTATAGAATAATAAAGCTATTAAGACAACGATTGGAATTAAGGCTTTGAATAAGGGTAATTCTGGTCTATCGTTACTAGATTCTACTTCGTTTTTGTCTGCTATTTGCTCTTTATTCTTCATTCTTTCTTTATGATATAAATAATAACACGTTTGTAATGTTACAACTTTAGACTTATATCTGCAACCGATTTAAAAATTAAACCAGTAGTATTATAATGGAATTTAAATTAAAAGCAGCTGCCCTTGCTATATAGACAGCTGCTTAACAGTAGACTGATTTTATGCTATAAATTAAATTATCTCTATTTCTTTTAAGCAAGTTAGCATCCTTTGGTAGGTGTTTTCTATGTCATGATCTAATCCAATGGAAATTCGGACCAATCCTTTGCTTAATCCCATAGTTTCTTGCTCTTCTTCTGGAATTTCTGATGAGGTAGATGCACCAGGTGCACTAAACAATGTTTTATAGAACCCTAAGCTAACAGCCAAATAGCCTAATTTATCATCCTGCATTTTTTCCATCAATGCATCTGCTTTAGCTTGCGAGCCAACATCGATAGTTAACATGCCCCCGAATCCAAAATCTTTATTCATTATTTTACTGAAAACTTCATGCCCAGGGTGCGATTTTAATCCTGGATAAAGAGTTGGAATTCCGACCTCTTCTAGTTTTTTAGCAAGGTACATGGCATTTTTGCTATGCTGCTGAATTCGGATGGGTAAGGTGCGTAAGTTTTTTAATATGGATGCGGCACGAAAACTATCCATAGATGCACCCATTAGCATACTTGCTCCTGTGTTTACATCTTTGGTGCTATTTATAAAGTCTTCGTCGGCACAAAGTACGCCTCCCATGGCATCGCTACTACCATTTATGTATTTTGTTAGACTATGCAGTACCACATCGGCGCCGTGTAATTGTGGACTGATGCTTAAAGGCGAAAAAGTGTTGTCTACAAAAAGCTTTAAGTTATTTTTTTTAGAAATTTTCGAAATGGACGGTAAATCAGCTACTTCCAATAGAGGGTTGCTCACGGTTTCACAGTAAATCAATTTCGTATTATCCATTATAGCATCTTCTATACTGGGTAAATCAGTAATATCTACAAAGGTAGTTTCTATACCTAGTCTTGGAGCAAAATTCTTTAGAAAAGCATAAGTACCACCATAAATGGTTCTGCTTGCTATAATATGGTCGCCTGCACCACATAATTGTAATATTGCAGGTACAATAGCCCCCATACCAGATGCAGTCACATTGGCCGATGGCATATTTTCCATAGTTGCTAATGCTTCGCTTAAATAAGCTGTAGATGGTGAAGTGTGTCGAGAGTATAAAAACATTCCTTCCGTTTCTCCTTCAAATGTATCGTACATATCTTTAGCTTTTTTAAACGCATACGTACTGGTGTCGGATATAGGAGGGTTAACTTCATAGTTCGGTCCAAAAGTATGGATTCCTTCTATGGCTTTGGCTGGATTAAAACTCATTATATTCAAAAATTTTAAGAGATTAACAATCGTTTTATTATCCAAACTTGAGGTTTTTAAGACTAAAAAGCAAGAGGTATGGTGAAAACTAGAAAAATATTCGGCTTAAGGCTGTGTTAGTAGAATATTAGTTTTATATTAGCTTAACGGTTAAGCCTAACTAAAATAAACAATGAAACTAGATAGTATTGATATTGGAATATTAAGAGAATTACAGAGGGATTGTAAGCAAACTCACAAAGCTTTAAGTGCAAAATTAAATCTTTCGGTAACTGCTATTTATGAGCGAATTAGAAAATTGGAGCGAAATGGGGTTATCAAACAGTATGTCGCATTAATAGATAGGCAGAAGGTAGATTTAGATTTACTAGTTTTTTGCCAAATAAAACTATCCAAACATATTCAGGAGAATATCAGTAGTCTAGAAAAGGAAATCGCTTCGCTAGATGAGGTAGTGGAGTGTTATCATTTAAGTGGAGAATTCGACTATATATTAAAGGTATATGTTCGAGATATGGATCATTTTCGTGAGTTTATGGTATCAAAACTTACAGCTATTCAACATTTAGGCAATAGTCAAACCTCTTTTGTTATTCATGAGGTGAAGAATACTACCTCATTAAACTTAGATAATTTGTAAAAATTGTACAATTTACTTTTCAACATTGGTAAATTGAGGAATAGAATTGTAACTTTGTCATTCGATTTTAAATAACACAATATATGAGTACTTATGATGTTGCAGTAATAGGATCTGGACCTGGTGGTTATATAGCAGCTATTCGCTGTGCCCAGTTGGGTCTTAAAACCGCATTGATAGAAAAATACGATGTTTTGGGTGGTACCTGCTTAAATGTTGGGTGTATACCAAGCAAGGCTTTATTAGATTCTTCGCACAATTACGAAACCGTAATAGAAAACCTAGAGGAGCACGGTATTGAAGTGCCAAAAGGAGTGAAGTTCGATTTCAAAAAAATGGTAGCGAGAAAGGATTCCGTTGTTAGCCAAACAACCGAAGGAATTAATTACCTAATGAGCAAGAACGATATTACCGTTTACCACGGATTGGGTTCTTATAAAGATGCTACTCATATAGAAATCGCAACAGAAAAAGAAACGATTACTATAGAGGCCAAAAAATCTATAATTGCAACTGGAAGCAAACCTGCAAGCTTGCCTTTTATCGAGCTAGATAAAGAGCGAATTATTACTTCTACAGAAGCGTTAAGCTTAAAAGAAGTGCCTAAACACTTAATTGTTATTGGTGGTGGAGTAATAGGCTTAGAGCTTGGTCAGGTATACAGAAGACTAGGAGCAAAAGTATCGGTGGTGGAGTACCAAGACCGAATTATTCCAACGATGGACAAAGCACTTAGTCGTGAGTTGACCAAGGTGCTTAGGAGACAAGGAGTTGAGTTCTATACTTCTCACCAAGTATCTGCAGTTGATAGAAAAGGAAAAGAGGTTACGGTAAAAGCGACCGATAATAAAGATAAGGAAGTAGTTCTTAAAGGAGATTACTGCTTAGTTGCTGTTGGACGTCGTCCGTATACTGATGGTCTTGCTCTTGAGAATGCAGGAGTACAAGCAAACGAAAGAGGTCAAGTAGAGGTAAATGAAGATTTACAAACTAATGTAGAGAACATTTACGCTATTGGTGATGTAATTCGTGGTGCAATGCTAGCCCATAAAGCAGGTGATGAGGGAATGTTTGTTGCTGAGGTTATAGCTGGCCAGAAACCAAGTATTAACTACAACTTAATTCCAGGTGTTGTATATACATGGCCTGAAGTTGCTTCGGTTGGAAAATCCGAAGAAGAACTAAAAGAAGAGGGAATTGCTTACAAAACTGGAAGATTCTTAAATCGCGCCTTAGGCCGTAGTAGAGCAAGTGGAGATCTTGATGGTTTTATTAAGATTTTAGCAGATAAGGAAACCGATGAGGTTCTAGGCGTACACGCTATAGGTGCTAGAGCTGCCGATTTAATTGCCGAAGCTGTTATAGCAATGGAGTATCGTGCAAGTGCAGAGGATATAGCTAGAGTAAGCCACGCACACCCTACTTATTCGGAAGCAATGATGGAAGCCGCATTAGCAGCCACCGAAAACAGAGCTATTCATAGTTAAATAAAACAGAAAGAATAGAATAATAAAAAGGCCGACTACCAAAGGAAAGTCGGTCTTTTTAAATTTTAACTGCTAATAATTTATCTTTGGACAATACATGAAATCAAATGTAGTTTATTTCGCTCTAGGCTATAGTTGAAAAGGTAAAAGATAAATTCAGAAGCCTATACTTTTTGCTTTGAAAATAAAATATTACTTTAAACGAAATATCAACAAACTTTCAGAAACTATGAGAGTGAAACTTGAAATGGAGGTCGCTGCCATCCATCAAATAAAAAAGAAGCTCCTTCAATGGGCCGATCAGTTCGAAGAAGTAATTTGGCTTGATTCAAATGCTTATCCTAATATCCACAACAAATACCAAGCAATTTTAGCCGTAGATGCAGATTACGTTTTCCAAACCGACTCGACAGAGGCTTTAAATGAATTGAAAGAATATAGAAAAACCAATAAGGACTGGCTTTTTGGCTACCTCTCTTATGATGCAGAAAACCCATTAGATAAAGAAATAAATAAGAAAACAGATTATTTAGAATTTTCAAAGTTGAGTTTTTTTCATCCATCAAAAATATTCTTTATAAAAAAAGATGGGATCGAGTTACATTATAGCTCGGATAAAGAAAATGAAATAAAATCAGATTGGGAAGCGATAAACAATGTGGAAATTCAAGATAATCCTCAAGCTGAACTAAACCTACAATTAAAGGCTAAACTTAGTAAGCAAGAATACTTAGATAAAGTAAGAAAAATAAAAGCTTATATTGAGAAAGGTGAGTTGATAGAAATAAATTTTTGTCAAGAGTTTTATTCTCAAACTGCTTTAAAACATCCTTTATCGGTATTCCAGCATCTAAATGAAATAAGCAAGACACCCTTTGCTGCATATTTGCGTATGGGCGATAAATATGCTTTATGCGCCTCTCCAGAACGTTACTTAAGCAATACAAATGGTGAAATTAAATCGCAACCAATTAAAGGAACGGCTAAGCGTAAGAATAACATATTGGAAGATAGGAAAGCACGGATGGCTTTAGAAAAAGATGAAAAAGAAGTGCTGGAGAACACCATTACCACCGAGATGATTGTCGATGAATTATATGCAATAGCCGAAGAAGGAAGTGTCCAAGTAACCGAATTGTCTAAGGTGTACACTTTTGAACAAGTACATCAATTAATTTCTACAATAATTTGTCAACTTAATCCAGAATTGGATGCTGTAGATGTAATTAAAGCTACTTATCCTATGGGGAGTATGACTGGAATTCCTAAAATGAATTCATTGGCCATAATAGATGAGATAGAAAATTTCCATAGAGGATTATACAGTGGAAGTATCGGATATTTTGCGCCAAATGGTGACTTTGATTTCAATGTGGTAATTCGTAGTATATTGTATAATGCCACAAATAATTATGTGAGTTTTGCCTCGGGTGGGGCCATTACAGCTTTATCTGATCCAGAAAAAGAATATGAAGAGTCTATGCTGAAAGTTCAAGCTATGGCTGAGGTGTTAGGTAGTATTGTAGAGAAATAAAAATGAATTGATGTTAAAAGCATTTACAACTTACTTTCATGAGAATTATGAGCTAGAAGATTCCGACAAAATTGCCGTAGCAACAAGTGGCGGGGTAGATAGTATGGTGCTTTGTCATTTGCTATTAGCGATAGATATATCCTTTGTGGTTCTGCATTGTAATTTTCATCTTCGTGGAGAAGAAAGTGATGGCGACGCTAGGTTAGTAAAAACCTTCGCAGAGAAGAATCAACTGGAGTTTGAGCAAATCGATTTTCAAACGCGGGAATATGCAGCGGAAAATAGAGTGTCTATTCAGATGGCTGCTAGAGAATTACGTTATGATTGGTTTAAAAAGATTAGAAAAGAAAAAAATATTGATTGGATTGCCACAGCCCATCATTTAGATGATGATATAGAAACCATTTTAATCAATTTAGGTCGAGGAACTGGAATACGAGGAATGGCAGGCATTCCTGATAAATCTAATGGTTTTATTCGTCCCTTATTAGGTTTTACCAAAGAACAAATTATTGCTTTCGCTAAAGATTATGCTGTAAAGTGGCGAGAAGACGATTCGAATCAAGAAGCTGAGTATCTTAGAAACTATCTTCGACTTAAGGTAATTCCTATATGGAAAAATGAAGTTCCAGATTTAGAAGTCGGATTTCTAAACTCAAAAAATCATATAACCCAATCTTTACAAATTCAGAAAGACTACTTACAGCTTGTAAAAAAGGAAGTGTGGCGTGAAGGAGACTTTGGGGTTGTAATCGATCTAAAAAAGCTGCAGGAATTTCCTAATACTTCTGTTTTACTTTACGAGTTATTATTCGCTTATGGATTCACAGAATGGGAAGATGTGTATAATTTAATGGATTCGCAAAGTGGAAAGATGGTTTTGTCGCCAACTCACAGGCTTATAAAAGATAGAGATAGCTTTTTATTAGCAGAAAAAAAGAATAAAAGCAATATTTCATCTGTTTTATTGATAGACTCGCAACAAGTAAAATCATTGTCTGCTGTACTGGAGAAGATTAGCGCAAAAGCTTTTAAGTTAGAGGCAAATCATACTATATTTGTAGCTGAAAAAAAATTAAGGTTCCCATTACAATTACGACTATGGAAACCAGGCGACTTTTTTTATCCAGCAGGGATGACTGGAAAAAAGAAGTTGAGCAAGTATTTTAAAGACCAAAAATACAGCATACTAGAAAAAGAAGCCATTTGGGTTTTATGTAGTGAGGATAAAATTGTTTGGGTGGTTGGGCACCGTATGGACAGAAGATTCTTAACGAAAGATCCAGGTGAGGCTAGAATTAAAATATCAATTTAAGATATACCTATGAGAAAATTAAGCTTGCTTTTAATAGCAATGTTTTGGTTAGTTGTTCCAGCCAAAGCACAAGAGTTTTTAGACCCAGTTAGCTGGAAGCTAGAAGTGGAACATAAGCAAGATCAGGATTATACTATTTTAATTAAGGTAGATATAGAACCAGGGTGGCATATATATTCGCAAGAAGAGGCCGACATTGAATTTCCACCTATCCCAACAGAATTTGTTTTTAATAACTCTCCTGATACCTATGAATTAGTTGGTAAAACAATAGAACCAGAT
Organism: Flavobacteriaceae bacterium; assembly: GCA_035302145.1. GTDB lineage: Bacteria > Bacteroidota > Bacteroidia > Flavobacteriales > Flavobacteriaceae > JAJYTI01. The sequence goes on from DATGSX010000159.1 coordinate 32,249, forward strand.
GTAGAGCCTGAGTACGATGAAGTGTTCGAAGAGTATATTGTTTTCTTTTCCGACAAAGTTATTTTTAAACAAGATATTCGTGTTATAAACCCAGAAAACTTACAAATAGAAGTTGAGATGGGATTCTCAGCTTGTGATGATGAGAAATGTTTGCCACCAGATTCGAAGATGTTGGCCATCGGTTTAGATGGTGGGGAATCAGAGGTGGTAAGCGAAAGTTTATCTGAAGAAGATATAGCTAAAACAGACGCTTTAGTACTCGATCTTAACAACCCGAATGATTATCGTTCAGCAGAAGAAGAAGGGTCGTCAAAAGGATTAAGCACCATATTCTTTTTAGGATTTATAGGAGGATTCATTGCCTTGCTTACCCCTTGTGTATTCCCAATGATCCCACTAACAGTATCTTTCTTTACCAAAAGCGCGGACAATAGAAGGAAAGGAATGACCAATGCAATTATGTATGGAATTTTTATTTTCCTAATATACGTGTTACTAAGCTTACCTTTCCATTTAATGGATTCGGTCGATCCTGAGATATTAAACAACATATCTACCAACGTAACTCTGAACATTTTATTCTTTGTTATTTTCTTGGTATTTGCATTTTCATTCTTCGGATATTACGAACTTACTCTGCCTGCTTCTTGGGGTGCTAAAATGGATAGTAAAGCTACTACCGTAGGTGGATTAATAGGAGTATTCTTTATGGCACTTACCTTAGCTATTGTTTCTTTTTCTTGTACAGGACCTATATTAGGAGCGTTACTTGGTGGTTCTTTAACAAGCGATGGTGGAGCTTGGCAATTAACCGTTGGTATGTCAGGATTTGGGCTTGCATTAGCTTTACCATTTGCTTTGTTTGCCATGTTCCCGAATTGGTTGAATAAATTACCAAAAAGCGGTGGTTGGTTGAACACAGTAAAAGTAGTCCTAGGATTCTTAGAACTTGGATTTGCATTTAAATTCTTATCGAATGCAGACTTGGTGGAGAATTGGGGTATTATAAAAAGAGAAATCTTTATAGGAATATGGATTGTATGTGCTTTAGGAATGGCGTTATACCTATTCGGGTTTATTCGTTTCCCACACGATGGTCCAAAAAAAGACAAACTTCCAAGAGGAAATGTTATAGCTGGAATAATTAGCCTTGCCTTTACCATATACCTTATTCCAGGATTGACTAATACATCAGCTGCAAACCTGAAATTATTAAGTGGATTCCCACCACCAATGTTCTATAGCTTGTATGATAAAGGTACCGATGCACCACTTGGATTAGAGGCCTATAGAGATTGGGATGAAGGAGTCGCCGCAGCTAAGGCATCTGGAAAACCTATCATGTTAGACTTCACCGGATGGGCCTGTGTAAACTGTAGAAAAATGGAAGAGCTGGTATGGAGCCAAGAAGAGGTCTTCAATGAAATAAATGATGAGTTTATTCTTATATCATTATATGTAGACGATAGACAAAACTTACCAGAAGAGGAAAGATTTAATTATATGCGACCATCTGGTAGTGTTAAAAGAATTAAAACCATTGGTGATAAGTGGGCTACCTTCCAAACCGTCAACTTTAGAAATAACTCTCAGCCGTATTATGTGCTGATGGATAGTGATTTAACTCTATTGAATAATCCAAGAGGATATACACCTGATTCCAATAGATTTTTGGAGTGGCTTAAAGAAGGAGTTGCCAATCACAAGGATGGTAAGTAAAAATCCATATCATCTTAATTAACAAAAAAGCGAGTGTATTCTCGCTTTTTTGCTTTTAATATCTTACAAAGTTATATCTTTATAGGTGCTAATATATCAAGCAAATTAAATCAATTACTTTGAAAAATAGAGCGATACAGAAAATTGGAGTTTTAACTAGTGGTGGAGATTCACCTGGCATGAATGCTGCAATTCGAGCAGTAGTTCGAGCTTGTGCATATCAAGAGATAAAGTGCATAGGGGTATATAGAGGCTATCAAGGTCTAATAGAAGGCGATTTTATTGAATTAGGACCGCGATCGGTTAGAAACATTATTAATAAAGGTGGAACCTTTCTAAAGTCGGCACGTAGCGATGCCTTTAGAACAAAGGAAGGTATGCAAGAAGCTATAGTGCAAATAAGAAATGTTGGAATGGACGCTCTAGTGGTTATTGGAGGGGATGGTTCATTTAAAGGTGCGACAGCCTTGGCTCTAGAATATGATTTTCCTGTTATAGGAATTCCGGGAACTATAGATAACGATATAGAAGGAACCGACTTCACTATAGGATATGATACCGCTTTAAATACGGTTGTAGAGGCAATCGATAAAATACGTGATACGGCAAGTTCCCATAATCGCTTGTTTTTGATTGAAGTAATGGGGAGAGATGCCGGTGATATAGCACTTAATGCCGGAGTAGGTGCTGGTGCTGAAGAAATACTTATTCCTGAAGAAGATTTGGGACGCGAGCGCTTGTTGGAAAAACTCGCTGCGAGTAAGAAGTCTGGTAAAACATCTAGTATTGTAGTGGTAGCCGAAGGCGATCAAATAGGGAAAAATATCTTTGGATTAGCAGATTATATAAACGAAACCTTACCAGAGTACGATGTGCGAGTTACCGTATTAGGTCACATTCAAAGAGGAGGATCTCCTAGTTGCTACGATAGGGTATTAGCTAGTAGACTTGGAGTAGCTGCAGTAGATGCTTTGCTGGAAGGAAAAACAAGATCAATGGTTGCCATACGAAGCAATACTGTCATCACAGTTCCTTTTAAAGAAGTTGAAAAAAGAGATAGAAAAGTGGACTTTGAATTGATTCGAGTTTCCGAAATTGTATCTATATAAAGAAAAGAAATAAAAATTAAATAATATATGCAAGTAAAAAAGATTGGTATAAATGGATTTGGGCGTATAGGTAGATTGGCTATGCGTGTTATTTTAGAAAATCCTAAACTAGAAGTGGTTGGGGTAAATGATTTAATGGACATAGAACAGCTTGCTTATTTGCTAAAGCATGATTCTGTTCATGGAGCATTAAATAAAAAAGTACAAATAAAAGGTGAGTCTTTAGTTGTAGACGGGGAAACTATTCGAGTAACAGCGATTAAGGATGCTGAGAAGTTAGATTGGAAAGCATTAGGGGTGGACTTAGTTTTAGATTGTACGGGCGTTTATAGAGAGTTAGAGTCTGCTTCTAAGCACCTGGAGGCAGGGGCTAAAAAGGTATTGATTTCGGCTCCCTCAAAAACAGCTCCTATGTATGTAATGGGTGTAAATCATGAGAAAATGACAGCACAAGATACTATTATATCTAATGCATCTTGTACTACCAATTGCTTAGCACCGATGGCCAAAATTATTAATGACAACTTTGGATTAAAAGAAGGCCTAATGACTACAATACATGCAGTAACAGGTTCGCAAGCTGTCGTAGATCAAAGTAACAGAAAAAATTATCGAATGGGGCGAAGTGCATTAGACAATATTATTCCAACAAGTACTGGAGCTGCAGTAGCCGTTACCAAGGTTATTCCAGAATTAAAAGGTAAACTTACAGGAATGGCATTTCGTGTACCAGTAGCTAACGTATCAGTCGTAGATTTGACTGTGAAAACAGAAAAAGCAACCTCTATTCAAGAAATAAATAAAGTATTTGAACAAGCATCTAAGGAAGATTATCAAGGGTTAGTAGCTTACGTAGACCAGCCTTTAGTATCGCAAGACTTTATTTCCAATACCTATTTATGTAACTACGATGCAGGTGCAAGTATGGAATTAAATCCAAACTTTTTCAAATTGGTAGGTTGGTATGATAATGAATATGGCTATGCTGCAAACATGGTAGATTTAGCTATTCACAGTTTGAATCTATAAATAATATGATTTTAATTGCCGATTCAGGATCTACAAAATGCGACTGGCTGCTCGCTGACTCTAAGGGGAATATAGTACAAGAACAGAATGCACCTGGTATTAATCCAGTTATGTTTACTCCTGATGAAATTAAAGAACGAATTAGACTTGCTTCGGCGATTATACCTTATGCCGAATTGATAACACGAATTTATTTTTATGGTGCGGGATGTGGACTTTCTGCTAACCAAGAATTAGTTAGTATAGCATTGCAGAATTTCTATGATAATGCAAAAATTGAAGTGCAAAGCGATTTGGTAGCTGCTGTTCGTGCAACAGCAAAAGAACCAAGTATAGTATGCATACTAGGAACGGGATCTAACAGCTGCTATTTTGATGGAAAGAAAATTCACTTTGGATTCGATTCGCTTGGCTATAGCGTAATGGATGAGGCAAGTGGCAACTACTTTGGCAGGCAACTTCTTAGAGACTTCTTCTATAAAAGGATGCCAACGAACTTATCGAACAGATTTGCAACAGAATTTAACTTGACAACCGAACAAGTTTTGTTGCGTTTATATAAAAGTCCAATGCCAGCAAAATACTTAGCATCATTTGCTAAATTTATTTTTGAAGTAGGATATACAGATACCTATATTAAAAACCTTTTAGAAAAAGGTTTTGAGGAATTAATAGAGTATCAATTAAAGTTATGGCCTGATTATAAAAAAATCCCAATTCATTTTATTGGTTCAATAGCTTATTTTGCAGAAGATATTTTGCGAAACACATTATCATCAAAGAGTATACTAACCGGAAGGGTACAAAAAGCGCCTATTCAAGGATTATATAACTATCACGCAGTCAATAAGTAAATTAATATAAAGTACAGCTTACTTATCTCTGTTGTTAAGTAAATCAAAATTTAGCTTTTAAGGTGAAATAATTCTTTAGGGAGTGGTTTTGTTGGTGTTCTTTAGTTATTTAAGAGTATTATTGCGATTAATCTTCAGGATATTGGTAATTTGTTTGATAAGAGATATGTGTAGTTTAAGCATAAAGTGATCTATATTTCTCAAAAAGCAATAGTTTTTAATATTATTGTATACTTTTAAACACAGAAATAACAATTATTGGTTCTCAATCACAATTAAAAATAAATTATTTAATGAAAAAAAATACACTCATAGCGTGTTTGGCCATCGCTTTATCTGCTTCTAGTATTTCTATTGCTCAGACACTTCAAGACAGAGAGAAAATAATACAAGGATATGATCTAGTAAAGTCTAAAAAGCTAACGCAAGAAATTAAGTCTTATACAAAAGAGAATTATGATCGTGCTATGCGATTAGCACAGCGCCATGGTTGGCCTTTGACAATAGAGTATAAAGATGGAGGTTTTGGTGAATTAGTAGGAGTTTTAGAAGATGACTCACCATTATACTACCGAACATATAATAAAGGAGGCGTTAGTACAATACATGCTGATGCCGTTCACACTGGCGGAAGCGCCGGTTTAGATTTGAACGGTGAAAATATGATTGCCGGTGTTTGGGATGGTGGTACAGTACGTAGCTCTCATGTTCTATTCGAAGGCAGAGTGGTTAAAAAAGATAATAGCGCTGATCAAAGTCATGGTACGCATGTAGCTGGTACAATTATAGGTAGTGCAACTATAAATAATGGTAGGGCCGTTGGTGTTGCGCCTCAAGCGACAGTCTATAGCTACGACTGGAATAATGATTATGCTGAAATGATAAGTGCAGCACAAAGTGGTTTACTAGTTTCTAATCACTCTTATGGTATAGCTACAACCGATTATTATGGAAACCCAATTCCAGCATCTTATTTCGGGAAATATGATGCTGGCTCCCAATATTTAGATAATATGCTTTATCAATTAGAATATTATTTAACAGTTTGGGCCGCAGGAAATGATAGGTCTGATTATAGCATTTTAAATCCAGGAAAAAGCGGATATGATTTATTGACTAGAGAAGGTAATTCAAAAAATAACCTAGTTGTTGGTTCTATTCGTCAAATAGATAATTATACAAATCCAAGCCAGGTTAGGATTTCATCATTTTCAAATTATGGTCCCACGGACGATGGTAGAATTAAGCCAGATATTACAGCGAAGGGTGATGAGGTGTATTCTGCTACCGCAATTTCAGACTGGTCTTATGGAACTATGTATGGTACATCTATGGCAGCACCTTCTGCTGCTGGTGGTCTGGTGTTGATGCAACAGCATGCAAATGAAACGTATGGTGATTACTTACGAAGTGCTACATTACGTGCTCTAGTGGCACATACTGCTTTAAAAGCTGGTTCGGAAGGTAGTCCAAATTACCGATTTGGTTGGGGAGTAATGAATGTTGAAGGAGCAACAAATATAATCACTAATGACGGAGACAGTACATTACTTAAGGAAATGAAATTAATAGATGGTCAAAACTACTTAAGGAGTTTAGAGGCATCTGAAGTGGAAGATCTTATTGCTACAATAGCATGGACAGATTTACCTGGTGAAACAAGTCAAGGTACGGATGATAGAACACCAGTGTTGGTAAACGACTTAGATATTCGGTTAATTGAAATAGAAGGAGATACCTATTATCCATATGTTTTAGATCCTAATAACCCAAGTGCTTCAGCAACTACTGGGGATAATTTTAGAGATAATATAGAGAAGATAGAGGTTTCTAATCCTGAAGGGGAATATAACTTATCGATCTCGCATAAGGGAATTTTAGAAGAAGGTGAGCAAAAACTTAGTCTGATTATGAGCGGAATCACAAATAAACCTTTAGTCTTAGAAACATATGATAATAATAAATATATATGTGTTAATTCTGTTGATGAGAACGCTATAGAACTGTTGGTATCTTCTGAATATAATATTGAAAATACAGTTTTAACAGTACAAGATGCACCACAAGGAGTTACTGTAATCATAGATGATTCCGACTTAGGAAATGGTATTGTAACATTGAATATTAGTGGATTGTTGAACTTAAATAGCGATACCTATGTTTTTAAAATTAAAGCTGTAAATGGTGCAGATGAAGCTCATTTATATCCTGTAATCAATATAGCAAATGATTTATTTGAACCTGTAGAACTGGTAAGTCCAGAAAACGGGGAAGATATGCTCAGAAACTTTGCTAGATTAGTTTGGAATCCTGTAAACGATGCTAGAGTGATTTCATATACTGTCGAAATAGCTACAGATGAAGATTTTGTAAATATTCTTGATGTGATAGAAGATATTGAAGGTGATTACCATTTATATAGGGGTGTAAACAATCAGGGAATTGCCCATGATACAGATTACTATTGGAGAGTTAAAGCAATTGGGGAATGTGGAGAAGGAGAATATAGTGATACTTATGTTTTCCACACATACGACCTATCAGTAGAGGATTTTAAAACTACAGATTTTGTGGTACATCCAAATCCAGCAACCAATCAGGTTACTATAAGTAGTCCTACGCTAATTAAGGAAGTTAAAGTAATGAACGTTCTAGGACAAGAGGTTATGGTTTTAAATCCAAATACAGATCAAACTCTAATAGATATTAGTGTTTTACCTTCAGGAAATTACTTGTTACAAATTTCTGACGATACAACTACTCAAGTTAAAAGATTAATAAAGAGATAGTTTAGTATTTAACATATATTTTATAAAGCTCCTGTTAATTATAGCAGGAGCTTTTTTATTTAGTATATTTAAGGAGATTTCTATAAAGTTTTATTAATAATGGTAACTAAGGTATATGGAAGTGCTGTTTATGGCGTCGATGCTATAACTATTACTATAGAGGTTCATGTAAATAGAGGAATTGGTTATCACTTGGTAGGATTACCAGATAACGCAATAAAAGAAAGTAACTATAGGATTGCTGCCGCATTGCAGAATAATGGATACAAGATTCCGGGAAAGAAGATTACATTAAATATGGCTCCTGCCGATATGCGTAAAGAAGGATCTGCATATGACTTACCCCTGGCTATGGGAATATTAATTGCTACGGAACAAATCTATTGTCAGAAAAACATTGAAGAATATATTATTATGGGAGAACTTTCTCTCGATGGGACATTGCAGCCAATAATTGGTGCTCTTCCAATAACCTTACAAGCCAAAGTGGAAAACTTTAAGGGGATTATTTTACCAAAACAGAACGCTATGGAAGCTGCTATAGTAGAAGGTATGGAGGTTTATGGTGTAGAAAATATTATGGAAGTAATAGACTTCTTTGTGAAACAAAAACCCTTAGAACAAACCAAAGTTGATATTAAAGCTGATTTAGCCGAAAATACTATATTTAAGCATGACTTCGAGGACATAAAAGGCCAAGAATCTATAAAACGATGTATGGAAATCGCTGCTGCTGGTGGACATAATATAGTTCTTATCGGACCACCAGGTTCTGGAAAAACCATGATAGCAAAACGTCTTCCAACTATTTTACCACCGATGACAATAGCAGAAACTCTAGAAACAACAAAAATTCATAGTGTTGCTGGTAGAACTTTAGGTCATAACGGTATTGTTCAAGAACGTCCTTTTCGAAGTCCACATCACACCATCAGCGATGTTGCCCTTGTTGGTGGAGGTAGTTATCCTAAACCAGGTGAAATTTCATTGGCACATAATGGCGTGTTATTTTTAGATGAATTACCTGAGTTTAAAAGAAGTGTATTGGAGGTTATGCGTCAACCTTTAGAAGATAGAGAAGTGACCATTTCTAGGGCTAGATTTACCGTAAACTATCCTGCAAGTTTTATGCTTGTCGCTAGTATGAATCCAAGTCCAAGTGGATATTTTAATGATGGTAGCTCTTCCTTTACTTCAACACCTGCCGAAATGCAACGTTATTTAGGTAAAATATCGGGGCCATTACTAGACCGTATCGATATGCACGTAGAAGTTACTCCTGTTAAATTCGAAGAATTAAGCGATTCACGTAAAGGGGAGCCTAGTGCAAAAATTAGAGCAAGAGTCGTGAAAGCACGGAATATACAATCGGATCGATTTAAAGATTATAAGGATATACATTACAATGCGCAAATGGGGGTTAGACAGATTAGAAAATATTGTCAGTTAGACGATGCCTCTAGTAAAATACTAGAAATTGCTATGAAAAAATTAAATCTTTCGGCAAGGGCATATGATAGAATTTTGAAAGTGAGTAGAACAATAGCCGATTTAGAAAACACTAAAGAAATTAACACCATCCATATTTCCGAGGCAATTCAGTATAGAAGCTTAGATAGAGAAGGATGGATAGGCTAGTACAGAAAATAACATTTATTAATTTGACAAGTATTTATCGACAATATTTATTTTTTACAATTATGAGGTAATTATTAAAAACAATAGTCATTTATGAAAGAAGAAATACCAGGATTAATTGAGTACACTGAGGCAAAAGCTCTTCATGCAAAATGGTTGGATACAAGAGGTGAGATTATAGCAAATGCTCTTGGTCATGAAGAGTCTTACGAAATAAATTTTTCGGCAAACGATTTGTTGAAATACTTAGAATATGTAATAGAATCATCTAAGGAGCAAGGAATAGATGAGCCGGGGATTCGTATTTTATTTGGAACATACGATGAAGATAAAAATCCATCACTAGAAAAGCTTAGAACCAAAGCAACAGTTGTCTTAGTTCCAACTGTTGAAAGTAGTGCTGATAGTAGTTGTAATAAAACTATAAACGCTCTAAATCGTGCTCATACTGGTTGGCCACCAATCGGACTTTAATATAGTATGTGGATAATTGATTATTTAAAATCGGTTGGGCTTATCTTTTCATTAGAGATTATTACGGTAATAACAGGGTTATACTTTTTATTTACTCGTAAAGTGTCTAAGACGATTAAACTATATATATATTTAATTTCTGCTACATTACTTGTAGAAATCTTAGCTTTATATACGGCCGTAGCATATTTTAGTGATTATAAATACTTCTCCATCGTTGAAGGCACTCGTTTTGCAGCTAACTTTTGGATGTATAATATCTTTGAGATAGTTACTATTGTTTTTCTGCTATATTATTTCGGCCGCCTATTAACGTCTAAAGGATATAAGAAACTATTATTGGGATTTGGGAGCGTTTTCGTACTCAGCAGTATAATAGTTTTTATTATTAATGATGATGCTTTTTTTAGTCAAGTGTCAGCATTCGTTACTATTACAGGAGCGTTTTTATTATTAATTAGTATTGGTTTCTATTTGGTAGAATTATTACAAGGAAAAATAATATTAAAAGGACAAAACAGGTTTCCGCTATTTGTCGCAGTCGGTGTTGGTATATCTTATTTAGCAAGTTTACCATTCTTAATTTATAGCAATAATTATCACTCCTCTGGAGATCAGGATTTTATAGATTTGTATATAAGAGGGCTGCAAATAATCAATATTATTGTTTATCTAATATTAATAAATGGCTTTTTTATATGTCTGTCCAAGAAAAACAGCTGATTATATACATCTCTATTTTTGGGGTGGCATTAGTAATTCTAATTAGCTTATTATTTTATATTTTTTATACATCAAGAAAAAAAATATTATTAGAAAAGTTTGAGGCAAAACGTCGATATCAAGAACAACTAAATAACATTACACTTGAAATTCAGGACCAAACCCTTAAAAATGTTGGAAGAGAGTTACATGACAATCTAGGACAAAAATTGACACTAGCTAATTTGCAGTTAGGAACAATGAAGGTCAATGACATGATACTTGCTGAACAGAAAAAATCGCTTGCTGAGATCCTACAAGAGTCTATTATAGATTTACGCAGTTTATCGAAAACTTTAAACTCCGATATTGTGACTAATAACGGATTACTGTATTCTATTGAACAGGAAGTGTCTCGGTTAAATAGACTGAACTATATTAATGTAAATTTAAACGTTATAGGCACCCCATACCGTCTTACTAAAGAGAAGGAGCTGGTAATGTTTAGAATATTTCAAGAATCTATAAACAACACCTTAAAACATGCTGGTGCAACTTCTCTTTTTATAGAACTTGGCTTTGCTAAAAAACAAATCCATATGAAATTAACAGATGATGGAGAAGGATTTGATGTTGAGGGTAACTTTAATAGTGCTGGTATGAAAAGCATGAAAAGTAGAGCAGCACTTATTCAGGCAGAGTTGAACATTAAAAGTAGTGCAAAGGGTACAAAAATTAAGGTGGTTTTAGATAATTTAAACGACAGAAATTATGAAGAATAAGGTAGTGGTAGTAGACGATCACATTTTAATTTCTGAGATTCTTGCTGATTATATTAACTCTAGCGATAGCTACAAAGTTTTATTCACGGCAACAAACGGAAAAGAATTACTGCACGAGCTAGCCAACAGAGAAGAACAACCAACTATTATTCTTTTAGATATTCATATGCCTATAATGAACGGCTTCCAAAGTATGCTAAAGCTAAAAGAACTTTATCCAAATATAAAGGTGGTTGTTTTAACTATGGAGGATGAGGAATCTAGTATTATTCAATTTCTAAATTTAGGGGCTAAAGGCTACCTTTTAAAAGGAATGTCTTCGCCAGATATAATTATTGACTGTTTTGATGAGGTAATGAAGCATGGTTTTTATTATCCAAAATATATTACTCCAGAAATGATTCACGCAGGCAAGAAAGAAGATATAAGCACTAAATGGAATCTTACCGATAGAGAATTTGAGTTTTTAAAACTAGCTACCCAAACTGCAATGACCTATCAGGAAATTGCAGATAAAATGTTTTTAAGTATCAAAACGATCGAGAATTACCAAAGAGGATTGTTTAAAAAGTTTGGAGTAAAAAATAGACCTGCATTAATGTTATTTGAACAAGAACACAATATAATTGGCTATAGGAAACATTAAATACATGTGTTCCATAAGGCATCAACTGGTGGTGGTGCAACTAATTTTAGTTCTTTTTTAGATACAGGATGAGTAAAATAAAGTGCACGGGCATGCAAGTGAATACTACCATCAGGATTGTTTTGGGCAGCTCCATACTTTAAGTCCCCTTTGATAGTGGAGCCTATTTTAGCTAGTTGTGAGCGTATTTGATGATGTCTACCAGTTTCTAAATTCACCTCCAATAAATGGTATTCACCTAGCTCTTTGATTACCTGGTAATGTAATATTCCGAGTTTGCTACCTTTTACTTCTTTGTCATGAGAATAGGATTTATTCTGTCTTCTATTACGTAATAAGTAATGTTCTAGTGTTCCTCTGGTGTTTTTTGGGGCATTTTGCACAACCGCCCAATATATTTTTGTGATATCTCTAGAAGCAAACAATTTATTTAACCTCGAAAGTGCTTTCGAGGTTTTTGCAAAAACAACAACTCCACTTGTAGGTCGATCCAATCGATGTGGAATTCCTAAATAAACATTACCAGGTTTATTGTACTTTTTTTTAATGTAAGCTTTGGCCTTTTCGGATAGTGGTATATCACCAGTTCTATCGCCTTGTATTAAATCGCCCGAACGCTTATTTACAACCAATAAATGGTTGTCTTCGTAAATTATTTGAATCGATTTAGATTCTGTCAAAATAAAGATTCCTTACTTTAAATTTAGTACTGTTCTTCCTCATTTGGAAAATCTCCACTTTTAACATCGGCAATATATTGAGTGAATGCGGTAGTCATTTCTGAGTATAAATCTAAATACCTGCGTAAAAATCGAGGGTTAAACTCATGCGTCATTCCTAACATATCGTGCATTACCAATACTTGTCCGTCTACATCGTTTCCAGCACCAATTCCAATTACAGGGATAGACACGCTTTCTGCTACTTTTTTCGCTAGTGTTGCAGGTATTTTTTCTAAAACTATAGCAAAGCACCCAAGCTTTTCTAACATTTTAGCATCTTTTAAAAGTTTATTTGCCTCTTCTTCTTCTTTTGCTCGAACAACGTAGGTACCAAACTTATAGATAGATTGCGGCGTTAGTCCTAAATGTCCCATTACTGGAATTCCTGCTTTTAGAATTCGACTAATAGAACGCTTTATTTCCTCTCCACCTTCTAGTTTAACGGCATGAGCACCACTTTCTTTCATTATTCGAATCGATGAACGAAGGGCTTCTTTAGGATCGCTTTGGTAGGTTCCGAATGGTAAATCAACTACAACCAAACTTCGCTCTACTGCACGTACTACCGATGCAGCGTGGTAAATCATTTGATCTAGAGTAATTGGAAGTGTAGTTTCGTATCCAGCCATTACATTCGATGCAGAGTCTCCAACCAGAATAGCATCTATTCCAGAAGCATCTAAGATTTTGGCCATGGTGTAATCGTATGCTGTTAACATAGATATACGTTCACCTTTGGCTTTCATATCTACCAAAGTTTTGGTAGTAATTCGCTTATAATCGTTCTTTGCTATTGACATCGTCTTTTAAATTAAGTTAATACGTTTGTATTTAATTTTTATAATAGTGGATAAAATAAGTTAACAGTCGCTTAGATTAACACTAACTGCTAGACCACCTTCACTTGTTTCTTTATATTTAGTGTTCATATCTTTTGCAGTCTCCCACATGGTATTCACCACCGCATCAAATGGTACTTTTACATGTTTTGGATTGGTGTGCAATGCTATTTCTGCTGCATTAATCGCTTTAATTGCTCCCATGGTGTTTCGCTCTATACATGGCACTTGAACTAACCCTGCAATTGGATCACAGGTAAGCCCTAAATGATGTTCCATGGCTATTTCGCTTGCAATTAGAACTTGCTCTGGAGTAGCACCCATCAATTCTGCAAGTGCTCCAGCTGCCATTGCAGATGACACGCCGATTTCGGCTTGGCATCCACCTAATGCTGCTGATATGGTGGCACCTTTTTTAAATAAAGCGCCAACCTCTCCTGCAACTAATAAGAACTGTTTAATCTCATCAAACCCAGCATCATGATTTTCAATACATAGATAATAGAGTAGTACTGATGGTATAACCCCAGCACTTCCATTTGTTGGTGCCGTTACTACACGACCTAAATCGGCATTCACCTCATTTACTGCTATGGCAAAACAAGATACCCATTGTAAAATTTGTCTGAAAGCCACCTTCGTGTTGCGAATAGACTCAATCCACTCTTCTGGATTGGAGTAGTCAGCATCACCTATAAGAGATTTATGTATTTTATATGCACGGCGCTTTACGTTTAGTCCGCCTGGCAGTAAACCTTTGGTGTGACATCCTTCGTATATAGATTCCAACATTACGTTCCAAACTGCTTGAATTTCTGCGTCTATCTCTTCTGACGATCTTATGGAAAGTTCGTTTTCCAAAACTATTTCCGAAATAATTTTGTTTTCTTCCTTACAATAGGCTAATAGTTCTGTTCCTTTTTCTATAGGATATGGGAAGACCGACGTTTTGCTGACTCCTTCTACCGCTTCCTGTTTTTGTTCTTTTACAACAAAACCTCCTCCTATGGAATAGTAATTTTCTTCGTATATACTTCCATCTTCAAAGGTTCCTTTAATGGTCATGCCATTTGGATGAAAATCTAGGAAGGTCTTATGAAAGTGAATGTCCTTCTGAAAGTCAAATGAAATAGATTTTAATGAATTGACTAGTAACGATTTCTCATGCTTTATTGTAGCAATGTGGTTGTCTATTTGATCGGTAGGATAAGTTATGGGATCAAAACCACATAACCCTAATACTACCGCAATATCTGTGGCATGTCCGACGCCCGTTAAGGAAAGAGATCCGTATAGATGTACTTCAACATGCTCTAAACTAGCAGCGCCACCTTTATCTTCTATCTCTTCTAACCACCAAATCGCTGCACGCCATGGCCCCAACGTATGGGAACTAGAGGGACCAACCCCTATCTTTAACATATCAAAAATACTGATGCTCTCCATATTCTATATGTATCTATCTAAAAAGTTTAAACTTCCCAAATATACACTAAACCCAAGCGTTTACAAAAGAATTTAAGGTTGCTTTGAAAAGTAAAGATTGGAATAGCATTGTATTTAGTAAATATATATTTTGTCGGATAAATTATAGAGACAAAATGCCTTTTTATAAAAAGGAGTATGACAAGCTGTCATAAAATAATGTATGGCATACAACTTGACTTATACACCATGAAAATCAGAAAATAAATTTAAAATAGAATAAATAATTAAACATACACTATGAGTAAGATTATTGGAATAGACTTAGGAACTACCAACTCGTGTGTTGCAGTAATGGAGGGAAGCGAGCCAACTGTTATTGCCAACGCCGAAGGAAAACGCACTACACCTTCTGTAATTGCATTTTTAGAAGGCGGTGAAATTACTGTAGGAGATCCTGCAAAAAGACAAGCGGTTACAAACCCGACAAAAACAATTTCTTCTATTAAAAGGTTTATGGGAAGCAAATTCTCTGAATCTCAAAAAGAAATCGAAAACTCTGCTTATAAAGTAGTAAAAGGCGATAATGATACGCCAAGAGTTGACATTGACGGGAGATTGTATACTCCTCAGGAGTTAAGTGCTATGACACTTCAGAAAATGAAGAAGACAGCAGAAGATTTCCTTGGACAAGAAGTAAGCGAAGCAGTTATTACCGTACCTGCATATTTTAACGATAGCCAAAGACAAGCTACCAAAGAAGCAGGTGAAATTGCTGGATTAAAAGTAAGACGTATAATTAACGAGCCTACTGCAGCAGCTTTAGCATACGGACTAGATAAGAAAACCCAAGATCAGAAGATTGTTGTATTCGACTTTGGAGGTGGTACACATGACGTATCCATCTTAGAATTAGGAGATGGCGTGTTTGAGGTACTAGCTACAGATGGAGATACACGTCTAGGTGGTGATGATGTAGATGAGAAAATCATAGACTGGTTAGCAGATGAATTCAATAAAGAAGAGAGCATAGACTTAAGAAAAGATCCTATGGCACTGCAGCGTCTAAAAGAAGCAGCAGAAAAAGCTAAGATTGAGTTATCTTCCGCTTCTCAAACAGAAATCAACTTGCCTTATGTTACAGCTACAGCAAGTGGACCAAAACACTTAGTAAAAACTTTAACTAGAGCGAAGTTTGAGCAGTTAATCGACGACCTAGTACAGCGTACTATTGTTCCTTGTAAAGAAGCGATGGAGAGTGCTGGATTAAAGCCAAGTGATATCGATGAGGTAATATTAGTAGGAGGTTCTACTCGTATTCCAGCTGTTCAAGAAGCAGTTGAGAAATACTTTGGAAAAGCACCTAGCAAAGGTGTAAACCCAGACGAGGTAGTAGCTTTAGGAGCTGCGATTCAAGGTGGAGTATTAAGTGGTGATGTAAAAGACGTACTACTTCTAGACGTTACCCCATTGTCCTTAGGTATTGAAACTATGGGAGGAGTGATGACTAAATTAATTGAAGCAAACACTACAATTCCAACCAATAGATCACAGGTGTTCTCTACAGCAGCTGATAACCAACCAAGCGTTGAGATTCATGTATTGCAAGGAGAAAGACCAATGGCAGCCGATAACAAAACGATTGGTAGATTCCACTTAGATGGAATTCCACCAGCGCAAAGAGGAGTGCCACAAATTGAGGTGTCTTTTGATATCGATGCTAACGGAATTATTAAAGTTAGTGCAACAGATAAAGCTACCAATAAAACACAAGATATCCGTATAGAAGCATCTAGCGGTCTTTCTGAGGAGGAAATCCAAAGAATGAAGGATGAAGCAGAAGCAAATGCGGAGGCAGATGAGAAGAAAAAAGCAGCTATCGATAAAATTAACGAAGCAGATGCGATGATCTTCCAAACTGAAAAACAACTTGAAGAGTTTGGCGACAAGCTTTCCGACGACAAGAAAAAGCCAATCGAAGAAGCTCTAGAAGAGTTAAAGAAAGCACATGCAAGCCAAGAAGTGGAGCAAATAGAGCCAGCTTTAGAGAAAATAAATGAAGCATGGAAAGTTGCCTCAGAAGAAATGTACAAAGCACAAGCTGAACAACAACAGCCTGGTGCAGATGCAGGAGCTGGAGCAGCTTCGCAAGGAGACGGCGGAACTGAGGATGTAGAAGATGTGGACTTTGAAGAAGTAAAGTAATTAAATCTTCTCAATAAATTAGAAAGCGTTGGATAAATTTCCAACGCTTTTTTTATTGTAGTACAATACGAACGAAAAAGAGGGATATCCTATTGGACATCCCTCTTTTTTAATGTATTTATATAATAGTTTGTTAGTTGCTTAGCATAACCGGCATTACTAGCATGGTAATTTTTTCACCATCATCAGTTCCATCAACTGGGGTTAATATTCCCGCTCGGTTTGGTAAAGACATTTCCAATAATACTTCATCGGAGGTTAAATTACCAAGCATTTCGATAAGGAATCTTGAGTTAAACCCAATTTGAATATCATCACCTTGGTAAGCACAGTTCAAACGCTCTTCAGCTTTATTACTAATATCAATATCCTCTGCATATATCTTTAATTCCGCACCAGCAATACTCAAACGTATCTGGTGGGTTGTTTTGTTGGAGAAAATTGAAACTCTTCGTGCTGAATTTAAAAATAGATTACGATCTATGGTAAGCTTATTTGGATTTTCTTTTGGGATTACCGCTTCGTAATTCGGATACTTTCCGTCGATCAAGCGACAAACCATCTCAATATTTTCGAATGTAAACTTCGCGTTGGTTTCGTTATATTCTATAGTAACAAGCTCTTCGCTGCCTTGTAATATGTTTCGTAGAAGATTTAAAGGCTTTTTAGGCATTATGAATTCTGCTGGGTTGGCAGCTTGTATATCTTCTCTAGCATATTTAACCAACTTATGTGCATCGGTTGCAACAAAGGTCAGGCTATCGCTTTTTAGCTGAAAGAATACCCCGCTCATCACTGGTCTTAAGTCATCATTTCCTGTGGCGAAAATAGTTTTGTTAATAGCAGTAGCCAATATATCACCAGACATTACTGTAGCATTAGCATCCAATAATTCTATCTGGGTTGGAAAATCATCGCTATTGGCATATGCAAGCGCATATTTACCATGGCTAGAGCTTATCTCTACAGTATTACTATCAGTAGTCGAAAAGGTAAGCGGTTGTTCTGCAAAAGTTTTAAGAGTATCTAATAATAATTTGGCAGGAATACAAATACTACCAGTTTCGCTACTTTCCACCTCTATTGTAGAAGAAATAGTGGTTTCTAAATCTGATGCAGATATGCTTAGCTCGTTATTATCTAAGGATAATAAGAAGTTATCCAAAATAGGAATCGTATTATTATTGTTGATAATACCACCTAATACTTGTAAGTGCTTCAATAAGTATGTGCTGGAAACTATAAATTTCATGAACGGTTATTTTTTTCTAAATAATAATAAGCTTTAATTATAAGCTGAAAATATATTGCTCGTAAAGCGAAGGGCTAAGCTACAAAATTTATTAACAAAAGAATAGTGGTTATAAGTTAATTTGAAGCTTGTCATTCACGTACATATTTTCGCTTACGTGCAAAACTAATCAGTATTCCAAAAATACTAAGTGCAACTAATGGAATAAGCAGATTAATATATTGCCACATACGGCGTTGTTCTATGCTGCGTTGGGAATCTAAAAACGGAATGACAATGGTTTTGCTCCGCAAAGCGATAAGGCCATTGTCGTCCAGCATATAATTAACACTGTTCAGTAAAAACTCTTTATTACCATAATAAGAGTTTGTCCATTTGTCAAATCCAAGTTCTAATGGACGCTCACCATCCATTTGATTTTTTATAATACTTTCATCGCTTACAACAAGAAGTTTTCCATCTTGTGTTTCCGAAATATCCTTCCAGTTTTTCCACTTAATTGGTTTTATCCTATTATGATAAGCCGATTCAATTGGTCCTTCTAAAAGTACGGCTAAGGCCATTGGCTTATAACCAAAGTTAGCTTGATTTGGCCCTTCGTTTATAATTTCTAGACTTTCCGTTATCTCTTTATTTAAATCAACCGGGTAAGGTAGGCCATGAGACTTACTTAAGGGCGATGTGGCTAATAATATAGTTTTTTTAGTCTGATTGGGTAAAGTGTCTATACTACTTGCATATTCGAATTTTATAGCCTCGATGTTGGTAGTAATTGGATGGGTGCTTTCACTTTCAACAAGTGGATAAAAAAACCAAGGATACCGATCGTATTGTGAATCGCGTTCTTGTCCACTAGCTATTACGATAGGAGCGGAATAGAGATCTTTTACCACATTGGCGTTTATCCGTACACCATATTTAAATAACATATCGGTTATCTGTAAATCCGATGCTATAATGTAGGTTTCATCTGTTTCTGGGTGTTGTGTTTGTGTGTTCATACTCCCTAGCCAAAGGATGTTACCACCTTGCATAAGATATTGATCTATTAGATACTTATGGGTATCACTAAATACTTTTTTTGGACCAGCTACAACGAGTAAATCATAAGTGTTTAATTCATTTAAAATTTCGCTCGGTTCTTCTGGCGCATGAAGTGTGAATGGCGCTATAAAGTAATATTCTTTTAAAGTAATTAAAAAATCAGCTAGAAATCTATCCTCTATTTCGTTGTTCCCTTTTAAGAAGGCTACGCGCTTATGTTTTGGTAGTAGAAGTTTATTAAACGAATCAACAAAACTATACTCTAAATTTTGAACTGAATTATGAATTCGTTCCACACTGCTAGCTCCCATAATATTTTTTAATAGGGGAATGGAAACACTTCTTCCTTCATAAGTAGCAAAAGCATATGGATAAACAATTTCTGTTTGAGTTTTTCCATCTTGCTTGATTTGGACTTGTGCTGGTCGGATTTGAAAGCTTCTTATTTTTTCATGTAAATCCGCGCGAACATCCAATTCTGTAGGATCGATAAATCTAAACTGAATGTTTCTGTTAATCGAAGAAAACTCCTCTAATATTTGATGCGTTTCTTGCTGAAGCCTACGGAACTCCGAAGTGCTTTTTCCGCTAAGTAACACTTCAATTTCAATAGGTGAACTTATGGTGTCTAGCATTTGTACCGTTATTTCCGATAAGGTATAACGCCTATCCTGCGTAAGATCGAACCGCTTATAAAATATTTGGCTTACTATTCCAAGTAAAAGAACACCTACAAGTATATATATATAACGCTTTGTAATGGATGAAGTCGTTTGCTTGTTCATTTATTTCCTTTCTAATTTATAGCTTGTAGCCATTATAAAAAACAGGCTTATACATACAAAATACAAGATGTCTCGCGTATCTAATATACCTCGAGAAATGCTTTTAAAATGTTCTTGCATTCCAAAACCTTCAATAAATAATAAATCGGTGCTTAAAGAGGCTATAGCACCAAATCCAAAATAGAGGACAAAGCTTATACATACGCCAATTAAGAAAGCGATTATTTGATTATTTGATATGGTTGAGGCAAATACTCCAATGGCAGCATAGGACAACACTAAAAATAGCAACCCAATATAAGAACCGATAACTACGCCACTGTCAAAATTGTTTATCGTAGATCCCAATTGCCCAATGGTATAAAGGTATAGTATGCTTGGTAGTAAAGCTATTATTATAAGAATTACAGCCGCAAAATATTTTCCCAACACAATTTGTAGGCTTGTCATAGGTTTAGTTTGCAGTATTTCGATAGTTCCTAATTTAAATTCTTCGCTAAATAAGCGCATGCTGACCGCAGGGATTAAAAACATAAGAATCCATGGCGATAGTTCAAAGAATGGCGATAGATCGGCGAATTCGGAATCCAAAATATTATATTCCCCTGGAATTACCCATAGGAATAATCCATTGGCTACAAGGAATAAACCAACAACCAAATAACCTACAGGAGAGGTGAAAAAAGCATTTATTTCTTTGCGTAATATAGCTAGCATACTCCGTTTTTCTAGTTTAATTCTTGAAGGCTGTTTACACTCCAAGCCATTGGTTTGTCGCGAAAAAGAGCTTTTGTTTTTGGCCATACCTCCCCAAATAGAGCACTATTTCTATATGCTTCTAAGGCTTCTTCGGACTCCCATGTGCTATAGGTAAAGAATACACCTTTATCTGATTTATCTTGAAGTAATTCTAGGCTCTTACATCCAGGAAAAGCACGTATCCTATCTTTTACTTGCTCGAAATTGTGCAAAAAAGTAGGTACGTTAGTTTTTTTAAACTCTAATTTTACAATTCTTTTAAACATCTTTATAAAAATTATTATTCAAAGGTTATGGTTATCGTATCGCGATATTCTAAACCAAAAAGGCTCGATGCACTCCCAACGGTTTGTTGATTGCTTTTATAAACAGCTAATTCTAAATGCTTGGAAGAATTCCATAAAGCGATGCTTTTTCCATCTACATGTCTTTTAGCTGGTGGTGCGTCAAAATCTATTGCATCGCCATAACTCGTATAAATCCTCTTAAAAATTTCGGATCTAGCACGAATTTCAAAAGAACGGCCTTTGCCAAAGTCATCAAATAGTTGTTTAGAGACATTGGTTATTACATTGCCGTAATTATCTATGTATTGCACATTCCCAATAATTTGTTTTTTCTCGGCAATAGTTGTTGGTCGCATACCCGTAAGCTCTTTTATTGTGTGTGTAGGCTTTCCAATAACTTCTAATGTGCCTCCGCGAGCTAAATGACATGCAACGTTAATAAATGCATCTAATATGCTGGCGTTGCTAATAGTTCTATCATGAATGTTTATTTCTACAATTTTTTCGGCACGTTGCTCTAAAATCAGCATAGAAACAATACCGTTATCGGCACAAATAAAATAATGTCCATTAAGTAGTATGACTAAATGCCTGTTCTCTGGAGTTAATTCGGAATCCACCCCAATGATATGTATGCTTTTTTTGGGAAAGTTTTTATAGGCGTTTTTTATAATATACGCAGCCTCTGCTAAATGAAACGGCGATACTCCATGCGATATATCTACGATGCGAACGTCATCCAACTGCGAATATATTGCCCCCTTTAGTGCTCCTACGTAAGGGTCCTTGTATCCAAAATCGGTCGTTAAAGTGATAATGCGCATGAAACTACTTTACTTAATAAAATGAAATTAATTCTTACAAAAATAGTGTACTTTTGTTAGAAGTAAAACTATTAGGCTTGAACTTGAATATTTAAACACATAAAACTTTTGAATGAACTTATAATCGAACTGCCGAATATACAGCCTTTAGAGTTTTTCGGGACACAAAACGAAACTTTAGATGCATTAAAAGCATATTATCCGCAACTAAAAATAGTGGCAAGAGGGAATATACTAAAAGTGTTTGGAGAAGAAGAGGTGCTACGAGAATTCGATAAACGAATGGAGATGGTTTTTGCATACTATCAAAAATACAACACGCTAGATGTTTCTATGCTAGAGCGAATTCTTACCAGTGAGTCAAAATCAGATTATGATTCCGAAAAATTAAATGGGGATGTTCTCTTACACGGCGTAAGAGGAAAGATGATAAAAGCAAGAACACCAAACCAACGCAGAATTGTAAAAGCAATAGATAAAAACGACATGGTGTTTGCTGTAGGGCCTGCAGGAACCGGAAAAACCTACACAGGTGTAGCATTGGCTGTAAGAGCACTAAAGAATAAAGAAGTAAAACGAATAATCCTAACTAGACCAGCGGTAGAAGCAGGGGAAAACTTAGGTTTCCTGCCAGGTGATTTAACCGAAAAACTAGATCCATACATGCAACCACTTTACGATGCCTTGTTTGATATGATTCCCGCTGAGCGATTGGCATCGCATTTGGAAAGAGGTATTATACAAATTGCTCCATTGGCTTTTATGCGTGGTAGAACACTAGACGATGCTTTTGTTATTTTGGATGAGGCACAAAATACTACCAAGGCACAGATGAAAATGTTTCTTACCCGAATGGGTGCAAGAGCTAAGTTTATGGTAACTGGCGATCCAGGCCAAATAGACCTACCTAGAAAAATGAGCTCTGGTTTAAAAGTTGCCTTACGAATACTAAAAGATGTGGATGGAATTTCCATCATTCACTTGGATGAAAGCGATGTGATTCGACATGAATTGGTGAAAAAGGTTATTGATGCTTATAAAAAGGAAGAAGAGCAAAAAGAAAACGAGGAGGTAAAATAACTTCACTACAAAAACTAATTATAAAGAATAGCACCCGTTTATAAAATAAATTTATAGACGGGTGTAGTATTTTGTGGAATATATAAGTCTTTCGTTTTGCATTAAACCACACAAAGGTTTTGTTAGAGTTATTTTTTTCTTTTTGAGCTAAACTCTTAGGATTAGCACTCTTAATAAAATGAAATCATCCCATTAGTTCTATAGGTTCTAAGTGTAAATGCTTGATTTTAGCTTAATACTCAGTAAGCCCTATCGAATACTCAGTGAGCCTAATGAATACTAAGTCACTCTTTGTTGCCTTACTATATTTTATTACTCTATAAGCTATAACTAAAGTTTTGATATCAATTCTTTAGGGTTATGTTTAACTAATTATTTAATAAATTATGAAAAGGATTACATTACTTTCCGTATCCAGAAGAACTCGAAAAGCATTGGGCTTTCCACAAAGAACTTTGTTGTTAAGTATTTTCTCATTATTGTTTTGCTCACTTGTCAGTTATGGCCAAACAGAACCATTTATTACCATTTGGAAAACCGATATTCCTGGTGATAGTAACGATACCTCCATTGAAATTCCTGCAAGTGGAACATTTGATTATACTTGGGAAGAAGTTGGTAATGCCAGCAATTATGGGTCAGGAAGTGGCTTTAATGTTACCAGAATTAATTTTGGCTCACCGGGAACCTATCAAGTCGCTATGACTCCTACAGGAACGGATCCGTTCCATCGAATAGCATTTAATGATGAAGGAGACAAAGATAAAATATTAGACATTACCCAATGGGGCGATATAGAATGGAGTTCGTTTGAAAACGCTTACTTTGGAGCTTCAAACCTTGAAGTTTCTGCTGCAGATACTCCCGACCTAAGTAATGTAATCTCTATGCAATATGCTTTTGCTTATACACGTTTTTCAACAGCTTCTGAAATGAGTAATTGGAATACTGAGAATGTAGCGGATATGAGTGGAATGTTTAAAGACGCTCCTTCATTTAATCAAGATATTAGTGGTTGGAACACAGGAAATGTTATCGATATGGGAAGAATGTTTTATGGTGCTGCTTCTTTTAATCAAGATATTGGTGGTTGGGACGTCTCGAATGTAACAGTTATGTATGAGATGTTTTCTAGAGCTTCTTCTTTTAATCAAGATATTGGTAATTGGGATACAGGAAATGTTATCTCTATGGCATATATGTTTTTTTTTGCTTCTTCTTTTAATCAAGATATTGGTAATTGGGATACAGGAAATGTTATCTCTATGGCATATATGTTTGCTTTTGCTTCTTCTTTTAATCAAGATATTGGAAGTTGGGATTTAAGTAGATTAGGGCAGAACCGTTCTTATTATGGTGCAGAATATATGTTTGATTACAGTGGAATAGACTGTGAAAACTATAGCGCAACGCTATTAGGTTGGGCAAATAACTCTAATACTAATACAGATATTGCTTTAGGAGCAGGTGGAATGCAATACAGTCCTGATGTAGAAGTTTACCGAAATATACTAATCAATGATTTAGGTTGGGCCATTAAAAGAGATAGCGAAGGCTCTTGTACGCTTTCTGTAAACTCTGAAAAGGAAGTCACTTTTGACTTGTATCCAAACCCGACCAATGACTTTGTATATATCAACGGTTTAGAAGGTGAGGAATATATTAACCTATATGATATAAGTGGAAAACTGCTTAAGAGTTTTACTCCAGATAATCCAGAAGTAAGTATTGATATGACGGATTTTTCTAGTGGTGTTTATTTCTTGAATATCAAAACCAAAGATCAAATTCAGACTACGAAGAAAATTGTAAGGAAATAAATCACAACCTTTGTTTTAGATTTTAATAATGGCTGTCGATTTATAAAGAATCGACAGCCATTATTATTTTAAAAAGATTAATTAAACTTTTTACCTCGCCATAAGTCAACCTTCCTCAATTACACAATTATCTCATCTTACTCTTTTAAATCTAAATACTTTTTTCACCGAAAACTAAGTGTATATCATTAACTAATATAAATTATCGATTTGAATATTAACATTTTTTTGTTAAATGTTAAAATTGACTTATCTTTGTGCAAGAGGTGCTAGTTAAATAACTTATTAAGATTAAATCGATTGATTATGAAGAAGGTTAATTCACTTTTCGAGCTTAAAATACGCTCAAAATCTTTTAGCTTTTCTAAAAAGCTATTGCTTAGTGTAGTGGCATTATTGTTTTGCTCACTTGTCAGTTATGGTCAAACAGAACCATTTATAACCATTTGGAAAACCGATAATCCTGGATTTAGCAGTAATACACAAATCACTATTCCTGCAAGCGGTATGTTTGATTATACTTGGGAAGAAGTTGGTAATGCCAGCAATTCTGGGTCAGGAAGTGGCACTGATGTTACCACCATTGATTTTGGAACACCTGGAACTTATCAAGTCGCTATGACTCCTACAGGAACGGATCCGTTCCATCGAATAGAATTTAATTATGAAGGAGACAAATATAAAATATTGGACATTACTCAATGGGGCGGTATAGAATGGAGTTCTTTTGAAACAGCCTACTCTGGAGCTCTACACCTTGAAATTACTGCTGCAGATACGCCTGATTTAAATAATGTAACTTCTATGCTCAAGGCTTTTGCTATTACTAACTTTTCAACTGTTCCGGAAATGAATAATTGGAATACTGAGAATGTAGCAGATATGAGCGGCATGTTTGCCGGTGCGGTTTCTTTTAATCAAGATCTTGGTGGTTGGGATGTTAGTAATGTAACCGATATGTCTTCAATGTTTGAAAGCGCTTCTTCTTTTAATCATGATATTGGTAGTTGGGATGTTTCGAATGTAACGGATATGTCAGAGATGTTTTCTGGTGCTTCATCTTTTAATCAAGATATTGGTGGTTGGAATACTGAAAATGTGACTAATATGGTTGGAATGTTTTGGGGTGCTTCTTCTTTTAATCAAGATATCGGTGGTTGGGATGTTTCGAATGTAGCGGATATGGTTGCGATGTTTGCCGGTGCGGTTTCTTTTAATCAAGATCTTGGTGGTTGGGATGTTTCGAATGTAGCGGATATGCGTGCGATGTTTGCTTCTGCTTCTGCTTCTTCTTTTAATCAAGATATCGGTGGTTGGGATGTTTCGAATGTAGCGAATATGTCAGAGATGTTTTCTGGTGCTTCTTCTTTTAATCAAGATATTGGTGGTTGGGATATCTCGCATGTAACAGATATGGGTAAGATGTTTTCTGGCGCTCTTTCTTTTAATCAAGATATTGGTGGTTGGAACGTCTCGAATACAATTAATATGTCATGGATGTTTGCTAATGCTTCTTCTTTTAATCATGATATTGGTGGTTGGGATGTTTCGAATGTAACGGGTATGTTTGGGATGTTTTCTAGAGCTTCTTCTTTTAATCAAGATATTGGTGGTTGGGACGTTTCGAATGTAACGGATATGTCATGGATGTTATTTGGAGCTTCTTCTTTTAATCAAGATATCGGTGGTTGGGATGTTTCGAATG
The DNA here is from genome assembly GCA_035302145.1 of Flavobacteriaceae bacterium. Taxonomy (GTDB): domain Bacteria; phylum Bacteroidota; class Bacteroidia; order Flavobacteriales; family Flavobacteriaceae; genus JAJYTI01. The sequence goes on from DATGSX010000159.1 coordinate 58,738, forward strand.
TAGCGGGTATGGCATCTATGTTTTTTGAAGCTTCTTCTTTTAATCAAGATATTGGCGATTGGGATTTAAGTAGTTTAGGGCAGAATAATGATGGTATAACCGCAGAATATATGTTTAATAACAGTGGAATAGATTGTGAAAACTACAGTGAAACGCTACTAGGTTGGGCTAATAATCTTAATACTGCGGCTGATGTTATTTTAGGAGCTGACGGGATGCAGTATAGTCCAGATGCTGAATCCTACCGAAATATACTAATCAACGACTTAGGCTGGACTATTGAAGGAGATAGCGAAGGCTCTTGTACGCTTTCTGTAAATTCTGAAATGGAAATCACTTTTGACTTGTATCCAAACCCGACTAATGACTTAGTGTTTATCAGTGGATTAGAAGGTGAGGAATCAATAAGTCTATTTAATATAAGTGGAAAGTTACTTCATAGTTTTACTACGGATAATACAGAAGTAAGTATTGACATGACGCAGTTTTCTAGTGGTGTTTATTTCTTAAATATCAAAACCAAGGATCAAATTCAGACTACGAAGAAAGTCATTAAGCAGTAAAGCGAAATATTTATTTTCGAATAAAAAATGGCTGTCGATTTATAAAAAATCGACAGCCATTTTAATTGTCCTTTTAAACTAAAAAACGCTTGTTTTAGTCGATTATTAAACTATTTAAAATAACAAAAATCCTCATTTTCCTCCATGCTTAACACACTGTGGTAGATCAATTTAATTACATTCTCCACATCTTTTTTATGTGCCATTTCTACCGTGGTATGCATATAACGTAGTGGAAGAGAAATCAAAGCACTAGCCACCCCGGCATTGCTATAAGCAAAAGCATCGGTGTCGGTTCCTGTGGCTCTAGACGAAGCGGCTCGTTGGATTGGAATGTCGTTGGCCTTGGCCGTTTTTATGATTAAATCCCTAAGCTTTTGTTGTACTGCTGGCGCATAGGTAATCACAGGGCCATCGCCCAATCGTGCTTCTCCTTGTGTTTTCTTATCGATCATTGGGGTAGTTGTATCGTGCGTTACATCGGTAACAATTGCTGCGTTTGGTTTAATGCGCTCTGCAATCATCTCTGCACCTCTTAGTCCTATTTCCTCTTGGACCGAGTTGGTGATATACAATCCGAAAGGTAATTTCTTTTTATTTTCGTGAAGTAATCTAGCAACTTCAGCAATCATAAATCCGCCCATGCGATTGTCTATGGCACGACAAACTAGTTTATCTCCATTTAGAATCATGAGTTCATCCGGATAGGTAATTACGCAACCTACATGTACGCCTAGTTTTTCTACTTCCTCTTTGGAATTACATCCGACATCGATAAAAATATTATCCAATTTTGGAGGTGTTTCTTTACTCGCTTTACGAGTGTGAATAGCTGGCCAACCAAAAACACCTTGTACAATTCCGTTATCGGTATGAATGTTTACACGCTTCGATGGCGCTATTTGATGGTCGCTTCCTCCGTTTCGGATAACGTAAATCATTCCATCGTCGGTGATGTAATTTACATACCATGAAATTTCATCGGCATGTCCTTCAATAACCACTTTGTAAGGAGCATCTGGGTTAATCACGCCAACTGCTGTGCCATACGTATCGGTAATGAAAGTGTCGACATAAGGCTTTAAGTATTCCATCCACAATTTCTGACCGTTCCACTCATAGCCTGTTGGTGAAGCGTTGTTGAGGTAGGCGGTTAAAAACTCCATGGACTTGTCTGTCAAAATGCTTTTTTTGCTCATATATATATACTATTTACTTTTGAAAATCAATACAAACAAAAATACATAATTCTATAGGCATGGGCGCTGTAGATTTCTTATTTTTGAGTAGATAAAAACCTGTATATGTCAAGATTAACTATTTGTTTTATACTTATGTGGAGTATGCTTTCTGTTCTTATCTCGTACGGACAAGAAAGGAGGGATACGCTTTATAAGAAAGATAGCACTTATGTTGATGGGTATATTGTAGGTAAAGTAAAAGATACACTAGAAATAGAATTAGATGAGGTTTGGCTATTACCAAAAATTAATTTTGAATCTAAGCAAGCTAGGAGAGAGTATCTAAAAACTAAACGCAGAGTATACAAAGTATATCCTTTTGCAGTATTAGCAGCCGAAAGGTTGGAGGTTGTAAATGATTTATTAGAAACTTTACCGAATAATAGGAGTAGGAGGGTGTACTTACGTCGCGCAGAGAAGTTTATGCAAGAAGAATTTACCGACACCTTAAAAACCTTCACTAGATCGGAAGGGAGAATTTTATTTAAATTGGTTCATAGACAAACAGGCTACACTACTTTTGAGTTAGTAAAAGAATATCGCTCGGGATGGAAAGCTTTTTGGTTTAATACAGCTGCTTCGGTTTATGATCTTTCCATGAAGCAAACCTATGAACCATATACCGAAAAAGAGGATTTTTATATAGAGGATATATTACAAAATGCATTTAGAATTGGACGATTAGAGGAACAGGATCCTGCTGTTATAATCGATTTATTAGAGATGTATAATTCTTGGCAAGAAAAAGAAGAAACTCCCCATCCGGAGTAAACCTCAATATATAATTACGTTTTAAACGAAAATCATTAATTAAATAATTTAGGATTGAAATTGGATTTATATCGGGAATTATGCTAATAAACGCTTTCAAGTGCTAATTAGTATAAAACTTTTTTGTTTTTTTCATTAATAGAATTTTAATATCTATATTAGGCAAAAGAAATTCTTCAATATGGAAAAAATAAAATATCAAATGGAGTTCCCAATTCAATCTTCTCCTAGCTTATTATTCCAGTATATTTCTACTCCTTCTGGGATGGGAGAGTGGTATGCTGATAATGTGAATTCTCGAGGGGAACTATTTACCTTTATATGGTCTGGAAGCGAGGAGAAAGCTAGGTTATTGAGTTCACGTACAGATGAACGAGTGAAGTTTCGCTGGTTGGAAGATGATGACGAGCCATATTTCTTTGAAATGCGTATTCAAGTAGATGGGGTTACCAACGATGTTTCATTGATTGTTACGGATTTTGCAGAAGAAGATGAAGTGGAAGGAAGTAAATTGCTTTGGGAGAGTATGGTCGATAATTTAAAACAAACTCTAGGTTCTCGATAAAAGGATAGAAATTTTCTTAGTTTTGCGCAACATATAAAATTGGTAAAACGGAACATAATGAAAGCTATTTTAAACGGAACAATAGTTAATCGAGAAGAAAATAACATCCAACTTGCTAATCGTGGTTTACAGTATGGAGATGCTGTTTTTGAAACTATGCGAGGTGCTGATTCGCATATTTATTTTTGGGAAGACCACTATTTTCGATTAATGGCTTCTATGCGAATTCTTAGAATGCCAATCCCTATGAAGTTTACACCAGAATATTTAAATGAAAAGGTGCTGGAACTCATAAAAGAAAACAAGCTACAGAAGTCTCCGTTTTCTGTAAAGATTTTAGTTTGGCGAGATGCTACTGGAAAATACACTCCGATAGACTCTAATGTAGGCTATTTTATAACTATAGATAAATTAGACTCACCACTTTTTACATATAACGATCAAGCGTACGAGGTAAACTTATTCCGCGATCATTATGTACATGCTGGAATGTTATCCAATGTAAAGACTACCAATAGGATTATAAATGTGTTAGGAAGCATATATGCCAATGAAAACGATTATGACAACTGCTTGTTACTAAACGATACAAAACACGTTGCAGAAGCCTTAAATGCAAATTTATTTTTAGTTAATGGCTATAAAATTCGGACTCCTAAATTAGAATCGGGTTGTATAAATGGTATGATGCGTAAACAAGTTATAAAACTTATAGGGGAGTGGCCAGACTATATTTTGGAAGAAGACGATATATCTCCGTTTGAGCTACAAAAGGCAGACGAGATGTTTTTAACCAATTCACTAGTGGGAATTCAGCCTGTATCGAGATATAGAAAAAAGGAATATGCTACAAAAGTAAGTAAGCAGTTACATGAGAGATTGAATGCAAAACTCTTTAACAAGGAATCGCTTGTCTAAATATTAATTTAGACTAGGATCTTCCGGTGCGTTTGCCCAAAGTGAGTAATCGCCACCAAGTTCAATCATTTTTTCTTTCCAAAAGTCAGAGTCCGACTTTACAAGCAATGACTTTCGGTACGAATTATCTGTTAATAACCAACTGTTATTTTGTAGTTCATCTTCTAGTTGATTGGTTGCCCATCCGGAATAGCCTAAGAAAAACTTTATTTCATTGAACTTTATTTCTTGGTTCTCGACTTTTTTTATGACTTGTTGAAAGTTTCCACCCCAATAAAGTCCTTTAGAAATCTCTAAACTATTGTCTATTAAATCTGGTCTAGTATGTATAAAGTATAAACTTTGTTGTTCTACCGGCCCGCCTATATAAACCACAAAATCATTCTGTATATCTGGTATGAAGCTTTTTAAAGTGTAATCGGATGGTTTGTTCATAATAAAACCAACCGACCCTTCTGTGTTGCAAGCAACTAAAAGAATGATTGATCTACTAAACGAATCATCATTTATTGAAGAGGGTTCGGCTATTAATAATTGACCACGATTAGGACTCATTTTCTTTGGTTTTTTTTAAAAAGACATTTAAATATATAAAACTTTTTTTATAACACCCCATACATCGGTTATAAAAAACACTCAAAGTAAAAATTAATAAAGCTTTGTTTTGCGAGTAATTTATTGTTTTTCTATTGGTTAGAATAATATTCATGTAAAAAAATGTAGCTGTCTCATAACTGGGGCAGCTACTTTTTGTTTTTAGTGTAATTATCACGGTAAACTCATGGTGTAATTATTGATATTTATTATATTTATATAACTGAATATCAGCATTATGAGTCCTAAATTTCAAGAGTATAACCAACAACAAAATTGGTTGTTTCCTCCTTCAATTGAAGAGTTAATACCTAAAGACCATCCCGTTCGAATCGTCAATGGAGTAATTGAACAATTAGATTTAAAACTACTAACCGAAGTTTATGCCAAAGAAGGCCGTCCTAGCTATCATCCCAAAATGATGCTTAAAGTTATGGTCTATGCCTATATGGACAATATTTACTCCAGTAGGAAGATAGAGAAGGCTATGCGAGAGAATATTAATTTTATGTGGCTCTCGGCACAACAAGTAGTAGATCATAATACCATTGCACGCTTTAGAAGCAACCGTTTAAAAGATGTTTTCAAAGATATTTTTAAACAAGTGGTAATGCTTTTGGCAGAAGAAGGTTTGGTAACATTAAAAGAAGTGTATACCGATGGCACCAAGATAGAATCTGTAGCAGGGCGCTATACCTTTGTATGGGGTAAATCGATAAAGAATTATAAAGAGAATATGGAAATCACCTTGGAGCAGATGTGGGAATATGCCCAATCCATTGCTAATGATGATGAAGAAGATGATCCCAATCCTGACCCACCAAGCTTTAAGAAAATCTCTCCTGAAAAAATTGAAAAGACAGTTGAGAAGATTGAGCAGAAAATAAAGAACAATCCTAAGGCTTCTTCTAAAGCTAAGGCAAAACTACGTTATATTAAAAAGAACTATTCCGCTAATCTTAAAAGATACCAAGAACAAGAAAAGATTTTAGGCCAAAGAAGCAGTTATAGCAAGACTGATACAGACGCTACTTTTATGCGGATGAAGGACGACCACATGAGAAATGGACAGTTAAAGCCTGCTTATAATGTTCAAATTAGCACTGAGAACCAAATCATTGTCCATTACACCTTACATCAAAAGACCAATGACATCCACACTTTAAAGCCCCACCTTGATAGTTATGAATACTTATATGGAAATCTTCCAGAAGTTCTAACAGCAGATGCTGGCTATGGGAGTGAGGAGAATTATGAATACTTAGAAAGTAAAGGCATAGAAACTTATGTAAAGTACAACACCTTCGATAAAGAACAAGGTCTTACTAAACGGAAGAAAGATAAACGAGAAGGATTTAGACGGGAGGATTTATATTACAATAAAGAACAAGATTTTTATGTTTGTCCGATGGGACAGCGAATGGAAAAAGTAGCTGAGTTTTCTTCTAGGACAAAATCGGGATATAGGCAACAAAATAGTGTATACCAAGCGCAGAACTGTGAGGGCTGTCCGTTAAGAGTATTGTGTTTTAAAGGTAAGAATAATCGGCGTGTTCAACGAAATCACAATCTTGAACGGCATAAGCACCGAGTCAAAGAAAAACTTCTTAGTGATATAGGTGAAATATATAGGAAAAAACGATCGGTTGATGTGGAGCCGGTGTTTGGTCATATCAAATACAATCGAAACTTCAATCGTTTTACCCATCGAGGCCTTGAAAAAGTGGAAATGGAGTTCGGATTACATGCTTTAGCCAATAATCTAAAGAAAATGAGTGTTTAAAAGAGGGGAGTACTCTCCCTTTTTTCTAAATCAACAAAAAACAACCTTCTTTTACTATACTAAACTAAAAAAAGTAGCCGTTCCAGAATTTTGCTTCTGAGACGGCTACATTTTAAAAGCTTTATTAAACTAATTATTAGTTTACAGCATCTTTTAGTCCAGATCCTGGTCTAAATCTCACTACATTTTTTGCAGCGATTTGAATAGTTTTACCAGTTTGAGGGTTTCTACCTTCTCTTGCAGCACGGTGTGCCACAGACCAAGAACCAAACCCAACTAAAGATACGCGATCTCCTTTTTTAAGGGTCTTTTCAACGTTACCTAAAAAGGATTCTAAACTTTTTTTAGCAGCTGCTTTTGTAATTCCAGCATCTTCTGCCATAGCATTGATTAAATCTGATTTGTTCATAATACAGTTTTTATTATTTAAGCGTTATAAAATTGCATATACAAATATAGATTTATTATTTAATCATGCAAGTAAAAAGCGAACAAATCCTTTGATAGTGGTGTAAAGAAGCCATTTTCACATTCTTTTTCACTCAAAAAGCAGGGTGATTCTAATTATTAAAAACAAAATGTATTAACACATTCTTGCATTTTTAGAAAAAGTGTACCCATTGCAAATGTCAAGAATTGGCATTTTTCGCCTTCCTGGCATTTGCATTTCTAAGATGTTTATGTAGCCTTTTGATACAGCGACTTTCAGTTCTTTTTTGTTAGCAATAATGGTTCCTATTTCATTATCGTGTGGTGCTTCTTCAAATAAAGCAAAGTAAATTTTCACCTTTTTACGTTCACCATCTTCCTCCAATTCTGTCCAAGCCGATGGGTAAGGTGACATTCCACGTATATGTCGTTCTATTTCATGTCCATCTTTAGACCAATCAATTCGCATGTTTTCGGAAGTAAGCTTCGGTGCATAGGTAATTCCCTCTACATCTTTTTGCTTCTTTGGTTTAATTTCATTGGCAGCTAGTTTTTTTATGGTGGTTATCACTAGTTTTTTTCCTTTGTCAAGTAGTTTATCATGCAAGGTTCCAGCTGTTTCTTCTGGGGTAATAGTAACTTTCTCGGATAATAGAATTTCCCCTGTGTCGATTTTTTCATCTAATAAAAAGGTTGTGACACCTGATTCTTTTTCACCTTCTATTATTGCCCAATTAATCGGCGCTGCACCTCTATATTTTGGTAGTAAGGAAGCGTGTAAATTAAAAGTGCCCATCGGTGGCATTGCCCAAACCGCTTTCGGGAGTAAACGGAACGCTACTACGACAAATAAATCCGCCTTAAAGGCTTTTAGTGAGTCTAAAAAGTCTTTGTCTTTTAGATTTTCTGGTTGTAGTATTGGTAAATCTTGTTTTACTGCATATTCTTTAACTGCCGATCCACGTAGTTTTCTACCACGTCCTGCAGGCCTATCGGGTGTGGTTACTACAGCCACCACGTTTAATTCGTTATCTACTATTTCTTTAAGGCAACCAACCGCAAAGTCTGGTGTACCCATAAATACAATTCTCAAGTCTTTCATAATTCGTATAATCGGTATTTATTGTATTGGTATATTGTTACTTTCTTCCTGGTCAGCATAGTGCGTAGCAATGCAATAGTTTTATTAACTGGAAGATTTATTTGCTGAGCAATGCTTTTTGCCTCTAATGGTCCCATTTCTTTAAGGACTTTTAAAATAGCGGCTTCATTTGCATTCTCTTTATTTTTCGTTGTGTTTTTATCTTGTCTACATACAGAGCAGATATTGCAATTTTCTTGCATATCCTCACCAAAATAAGCCAAAAGTTGTCGGCTTTTACAAAGTGAATCATTGATTACAAAATCGATACTCTGCTTTATTTTTCTAATAGTATTTTTATTTAATTGGTCTACCTCTTTTCCTAAACGGTTTAAAGTTCTATCATCTTCTCTAGGCACCAAGAAATGGAGTTGAATATCCGATTCAAATAAGTCTAGATCGATAATTTCATCTTGGTCCATTTTTTTAATAGCCTGCAATACCATGTCAACACTTCGTTCTGCTCTTGTTGCAACGGTTTCGACCGATATTCTTGTGGGTACTTCAAAAATACCTCCATAAAGGCGAAGTATGTTTTGCCCGATGTGAGCTAATTCTCTATTTTGATCAAAGTAATCTAATAAAACTTGCGATGGAGCTAAGAATTGTAAAATACATTTCCTTCCGTATACTTGATTTAGCTGGATAATGCCAATTCTATCCAAGGACCTTAACGCGTTGTGTGTTTTGGTTAAAGGTAGTTCGTATCGATCGCAGAAGTTGGCGAAACTAAAGTCATGTGTAGTAAGATCGCCTTCGCCATAACTTATCTGAAAATATGTATTTAGCTTCCTATAAATTTTTTTAAGGAAAGCTAAATCTGCTAAGTTTCTAGTGTACTGATGTAGTGTTCTAGTAGGATCATAGTCATCATAAAGCAATATAGCTCTTGCTGGCTTGCCATCTCTTCCTGCTCTTCCTGCTTCTTGAAAATAACTTTCTATGCTTTCTGGTATTTGTAAATGAATAACATGACGCACATTGGCCTTGTCTATGCCCATTCCAAAAGCATTGGTAGCCACCATAACAGGGGTTTCTTCGTTTAACCAGCTATGTAAGCGTTTATTTTTCTCTTCCGTATTTAATCCCCCATGATAAAAAGTGCTTTTTATCCCTAGGCTATTTAAGTGTTTGCTGTGTGAAGCGGTTCCTTTTCTACTGCGTATATATAGGATAGCTGGTCCTGGCTTAGATTGGATAATCTGTTGAATAGCTTTTAGCTTATCGGATACAGAGTAGGTTTCGTAAGATAAATTTGGTCTGTAAAATGAAGTTTGTACTAGCTCCGGATTTTTCATTTCCAATAGTTGCATAGTGTCTTCTACCACCTTAGGGGTAGCTGTTGCAGTAAGCGCAATAAAAGGAACATTGCCGATAAGATTTCTAATTTCGGGAATTTTATTGTAGGAAGGTCTAAAGTCATTTCCCCATTGTGAGATGCAGTGTGCTTCATCTATAGCAACAAGAGAAACAGGAAGGTTCCTTATAGTTTCTTGCACCAATTCATTCTGAAGTCGTTCTGGCGATAGATATAGAAACTTATATTCACCATACAAAGCGTTATCTAATAGTCGGCGTAGTTCCATTATTCCAAGGTTTCCACCTAGGTGTAGTGCTTTTATACCTTTGTTGTTTAGTGCCAGCACTTGGTCCTCCATTAGTGCTATTAAGGGGGATATAACAATACAGATTCCTGGTTTAAGTAGAGCTGGAACTTGAAAGCAAATAGATTTCCCACCACCTGTTGGCAGTAGTACCATGGTGTCTATATCATGTAAAATATTGGTGATAGCCTGTTCTTGTCCTTCTCGAAAAGATGTATGACCCCAATATTTCAATAAAACACTTTGGGCTGTTTCCAAAATTAAATATTTAAAACCTTTAGGATATACTCCGACCGTTCTCTAGAGCTTCCTTCGGGAACATTGTGGATGTAATAACCTAAATCTGCATACTTTCTATATAAATATTCATAAATCAACTTTGCCTGCTCGTAAGACTCATAGCGTTCGTTGTCTTTAATGTAAATACTTTGCCAAGGGGGTAGGAGGAATACCTCATCGTAAATGTGATTTTCACAGGCATCATGAAAGTGTTTCGGATAGTCTGTTTCCAAATAATCCATGTAGGCACTTACATCAGGTATTCCACGATCGTAAAATAACTGTGAGCTTTGGTATTTTTCAGCGTCTTTGTATTGCTGAATTCTTCCTTCCAATAGTTTTTCACTAAACAATATCGGGTCGGTTAAAAACAACTGATCCACTCCTTGCTTTCTTGCATCTAGGATTATTTGTCTAGATATTTCTGGCATAATATCGTACCCCATTGAGGCTAACTCTTTAGCAATTGTAGTTTTGCCCGATCCAGGTCCTCCAGAGATTACAATACGTCTTACTTTCACAGATAAATAAAATAATTGGTGAGATTTACAAAGTTCGTAAATATAAATTGATACTGAAAGTGTATATTTGTATTCTTTACAAACAAATAATGTTTTCTAGAATGAATGAGAATGCTAATCAGAGTAAAAAATCTGAAGAATTCTATAAGAATTTAAAAAACCAATTGGAACAATACACCGAATGGCCTGCACCATATTTATTTAAGTTTATTGTTCCAACCGATAAGAAGAAAATACAGCAAATACTTGGCTTTTTTGAGGATATACCTAATGCCAAAGCTAAAACAAAAACCTCTTCTAAGGGACAATACACTAGCGTTTCAATTGAAGCTGTTATGGATTCTGCCAAGGTGGTTATCGAAAAATACCAACAAGTTTCCGTAGTAGAAGGTTTGCTGTCCTTATAAAAAATAGTTATTTTGCATTTTGTAAGGAATAGTATGGCAAGCAAATGCAAAGTAACCCTCAATAGACTTTCCTGATTTAATTTTTATACCTAATAATTTTGACTTTAGAACTCCTAGTAGACGATTTAGAATACAATACCGATAGAAATCCTTTGGTTATTCCTGAATATGGACGCCATATTCAAAAGATGATTGAACAAACGGTAGAAATCGAAGATAAAGAAGAGCGTACAAAGCAAGCAAAAAGTATTATAGCTGTTATGGGGAATCTAAATCCGCACTTGCGCGATGTACCAGATTTTCAGCATAAGCTTTGGCACCAATTGTTTATCATGTCTGATTTTAAATTGGATATCGATTCACCATTTCCAAAACCAACCAGAGAATCGGTTTATAAATCTCCAGAACCTTTACCTTATCCACAAAACTTTCCAAAATACAGGTTTTATGGTAACAATATAAAGCGAATGATCGATGAAGCCGTTAAGTGGGAAGATGGTGAGAAGAAAGAGGCACTGATATTGACGATAGCAAATCACATGAAGAAATGCTTCTTAAGCTGGAACAAAGACACGGTAAAAGATGAGGTGATTTTTAAACATTTGCATGAGCTTTCTGGAGGGAAAATAAACTTGAAAGAGGCAGATGAAGACTTAAGTAGGGCACAAGATTTAGTGCAAAGCCCAAGACGATCGCAGCAAGGTAGACGTTCAAATCGTCCATCTAGAGGTAGAAGAAGAAGACGTAATTAATTAAAAGAGTTAAGTTAGATTATTACATGGAAGTATTTCAAATAGAAGGAGGGCATAAGTTAAACGGTTCTATAACACCACAAGGAGCCAAGAACGAGGCCCTACAAGTTTTGTGTGCTGTTCTGCTAACCGAAGAAGAAGTGATTCTGGAAAATGTACCGGATATTCGTGACATAAACAGACAAATAGAGATATTACAGAGCCTAGGTGTAAAGGTAAAGAAACTAGCCAAAGGAAAATTTTCATTTACAGCTAAAGATTTAAACTTAGACTATCTACATAGCGAGCAGTTTAAAAAAGATGGTGCTAGCATTCGTGGATCTATAATGATAGTCGGACCTTTGTTAGCCAGATTTGGCCGAGGATTTATTCCTAGACCAGGTGGCGATAAAATAGGTAGACGACGTATAGATACTCATTTTGAAGGATTTATAAAACTTGGTGCTGCCTTTGAGTATCAAGAACAAGAACAATTCTATAAAGTATCTGCACCAGATGGGCTAACCGGTACTTATATGCTATTGGATCAAGCATCGGTTACTGGAACAGCGAATATCATTATGGCTGCGGTTTTAGCAAAAGGAGTTACAACCATTTATAACGCTGCTTGTGAACCTTATATTCAGCAATTATGTAAAATGTTGAATAGTATGGGCGCAAAGATTACTGGTATTAGCTCAAATTTACTTACGATAGAAGGAGTAGAAGAATTAAGTGGATGCACTCATCGAGTACTTCCTGATATGATAGAGATTGGTAGCTGGATAGGAATGGCCGCTATGACTCGAAGTGAACTTACAATTAAAGATGTAAGTTGGGATAACTTAGGGGTGATTCCAGAAGTATTTCGAAAGCTGGGAATTAAACTAGAACGCCGCGGAGATGACATATATATTCCTGAACAAGAATACTATGAAATTCAGGATTATATAGATGGTTCTATTTTAACTATAGCCGATGCGCCATGGCCTGGATTCACACCAGATTTATTAAGCATTGTTTTAGTGATTAGTACACAAGCTAGAGGAGAGGTGCTTATACATCAGAAAATGTTCGAAAGCCGTTTGTTTTTTGTAGATAAATTAATCGATATGGGAGCAAAAATAATTCTTTGCGACCCACACCGCGCAACGGTTATTGGGCACGACTTTAAATCTTCACTTAAGGCAACCACCATGGTTTCGCCAGACATTCGCGCAGGGGTTTCTTTATTGATAGCTGCTTTGTCTGCAAAAGGTGTAAGTACTATTCACAATATTGAGCAAATAGATAGAGGATACGAAGATATTGAATCTAGATTGCAAGCTTTAGGTGCTAAGATAAAGCGCGTAAAATTGAAGTAAATACCTAATTCTGAATAAAAAAATGCTAGAAACATCTACTTGTTTCTAGCATTTTTTGTTTGGTGATGTAAGAAGTGATTTATAATATAAAAAAACTTTTAGGGTAAATGAAAAAGCTATTATTAAATATCTTTTTCCATATCTTGAAGTTGTTTGTAGTTTGATTTAAGCCGTTTTAATAAGCGCATGTAAAATATGCGATATAACAATAGCATTACACCTATAAAGATAATGGCCGTAATGCTAAATCCTATAAAGAAACTAGTTATAACAGCTTCTGTATTTTCTATATTTAAGGTTGGATTTTGCTCTAAAATAAACTCAAGAAGCTTTTCTTTATTTCGACTGTAGTGTAGACTTATCAGTACCATGACTATAGCAGAACTTACAATATTCCATATAATGAAAAGGTAAACCGTTTGTCTTGTGCGTAAAATACTCCGCATAAGTTCTTTAACCGAGTCGGTTATTTTTATTCTAGAGTAGTTGTAGTAGAATAGTCCTATAAAAAATAGAAAAATGACAAAACTTAAAATACTACCAATTAGCATTGTCCTTGCTAATCCCATCTCTTTATTAAACTCATGCGATTCTTGAGGAATAATAAAATATAAAGCACCCCAAATAGCAAACTCTATAAGGCTTATATAAAGAATCCACTTAACTATACTAGAGGATTTCTTGTGAAGCATCTGGTATAATTGTTCGTAGGAGTATTTTGGCAGGTTTTTATCTGTTTTCTGCCAATGTTTTTTTAGTAAATCTAATTCGTTCATACTGTCTATGGGTTCACAATCCTTTTTAACCTATCTCTTATTCTACTCATCCGAACTCTAGCATTGACATTGCTTATTCCGAGTGTACTAGCAATTTCCTCAAAAGATTTATCTTCTAAATACAAGAACACCAGAGCTTTGTCAATGCTATTCAGTTGCTTAACGGCTTCATACAAAAGTTTAACTTGTTTATCGGCCGTTGGATCGTAGTCTTCATATTCAATTTTAAAGCTAATATTATCGTAGTCTTGGGCTTTTACCCTTCGCTTAGACTTCCTATACAACGTAATTGCAGTGTTTAACGCCACCCTATACATCCAAGTACTAAACTTAGAGTCGCCTCGAAATGAAGGGTATGCTCGCCATAACTGAATGGTTATTTCCTGAAACAAATCATTATGATCATCGGGATTGTTAGTATAAAACGTACAAATCTTATGAACGATGTTCTGATGCTTCTCCAGCTTTTTTACAAATATGTGCTCTTGTTCCTTCTGCAATTATGTTAGTTAACTTTATTGTAGATTATTAGTAGGGTCAAATAGAAAAATGTTACATCGTATTTATTTTAAAATACCATGTAACATTTTGCAGCCTCTATGAAAGCTTAAATATTAGTGTGCTTTACTTTACTAGGTGACTCATTAATTCTGAACTTAATGGCTTAACCGCCGACTCAAAAACCTCCATCAGCTTTCCGTTTTCATCGATTAAGTATTTTTGAAAATTCCACTTTACTTCGGAGTCTTTTAATCCATTCCACTTTTTTTGCGTTAACCACTGGTAGATTGGCTCCATATCGTCTCCTTTTACTGAAATTTTTTCTGACATCGGGAAGCTTACACCATAATTACGCTCGCAAAACGCTGCAATTTCATCGTTAGCACCTGGCTCCTGATTACCGAAGTTATTTGCAGGAAAACCTATAATCACTAAGTGGTCTTTATTTTCACTATATAGTTTTTCTAGTCCTTCGTATTGTGGTGTGTAACCACATTTGGAAGCGGTGTTTACAATGAGTATTTTCTTGCCTTTATATTGAGATAAATCTATTGTTTCTCCTTCCAGAGAGGTAATTTGAAAGCCATGGATAGTTTCCGGTAAGTCTTGTGCTTGTGTATGGATAATGGTCATGGCAAATAGTAATATTAAAAAATTTCGTATCATGATTGTTTTTTGGTATAAAAAGGGAAGATAATTAGAATTTAATAGACGATATTCTAATTATGAGTTAAATTAAAAATATACCACAATAAAATAGTAGCAATCTCAATCATTATTCGTAACGTAGGTGGAACATTGAACTAAGAAAACAAACAATTTATTGGAGGGTAGCTAATATTATATTCAAGCTATTATACCTTTACTCTTATGGGTTTAATGAACGGAAATATGATTAATTTTGATCGCAATTAAGTTGTATCTTATTTAAGTTAAAATCTAACCAGTCAGTACTTTAAAATTAAACTGTATTATTTATGAATATTCCTGAAACGAAATTACCTCGCATTGTAGTAATTGGTGGCGGTTTTGGTGGTGTTGCTTTTATAAAAAACATGCAAAAAGAGGCCGTACAAATAGTGCTTTTTGATCGGCATAACTACCATACTTTCCAGCCATTACTATATCAAGTGTCTTCGGCAAGTTTGGAACCCGATTCTATCGCTTATCCGTTGCGAAAGATTTTTAGGAAAAGCAAAGGCTTTCATTTTCGGATGGCAATGGTAAATAGAGTGGATTCGGAAGCTAAGAAGGTATATTCCTCTATAGGAGAATTGGATTACGACTACCTTGTTATTGCAACTGGAACTAGAACTAATTTCTTTGGAAATGAAAATGTTCAAAAATATAGTATGCCGATGAAAACGGTGCCGCAAGCTTTGAATATTCGAAGTCTTATTTTACAAAATATTGAGGAGGCTGATATATGTGCAGATTTAAATGAACGTAAAAAGTACTTAACCTTCGTAATTGCTGGTGGTGGCCCTACAGGTGTTGAAATGGCAGGTGCATTGGCAGAGTTTAGAAAAAGTATTTTACATCATGACTATCCATTTATTAGCGAGTCGGAAATGGAGGTACACTTAATAGAAGGTGGCGACAGACTATTGTCTGCTATGAGTAAAACAGCATCTAATGGAGCGTTACGCTATTTGGATAAACTAGGGGTAATAACCCATTTAAATACTAGGGTAAACGACTATAACGGGGAAGTGATTGTTACGGATAAAGATTTACAACTAGAAACCAAAACATTTATTTGGGCTGCTGGGGTTACTGGAGCACCTGTAGAAGGAATAAATGCTGATGATTTGAAGTTAAATGGCAATCGATATAGAGTGAATAGATTTAATCAGGTCGAAGGATTTGAAGCGATTTATGCTCTAGGGGATGTTGCCTATATGGAAACCGAGAAGTTTCCTAAAGGACACCCGATGGTGGCTCAGCCAGCCATTCAGCAAGGGAAACATTTAGCTGAGAATTTTAAACGATTTCTCCGAAATAAAAAGATGAAAGAGTTCGAATATCGCGACAAAGGATCGATGGCTACAGTAGGGCGAAATAAAGCGGTTGTAGACATGAAAAGAACTAGCTATACCGGTGCTTTTGCATGGTTTGTATGGATGTTTGTACACTTATGGTTCTTAATCGGATTTAGAAATAGAGTGGTAACCTTTTTTAATTGGAGCTATAACTATATTAATTACGATAGAGCTGCACGATTGATTATCCGACCGTTTAAACGCCAAGATTAAATACAATTAGGACTTGTCTTTTGCCTTTATATCGATTTGATTGTCTGTAAAAGCAGAAGGTAATAGCTGAGGTATAAACTTAATAAGTAAAGGTAGTAGTAAGCTCCCGCCAGGAAGTAAAAATATGGTAAGCGAAGGTATCGTTTTACATATATCTAATAGTTGGTTACGAACCTTGGTTTTTTCCTCCGGGCTTAACTCTCTGTATGTAGCATTTCCCAATAGATTTAATAGCTCACCACTTTCATTTAACTCTATTAATAGACGATCTCTGTTTCTAACGATTAGTGTTTTTACTGTGCTCGACGATTGGCTGTAGATACGTTTTATTGGATGAGCATATTCAAACAATTTAACGTCAGCCTCATGAACAATAGCAAACCCTTTAATCGAATCTAGTGCTTCTTCAACCACGGATTGATCTAAATCTAACTCATCGCCCAGTAGATAAATAAAATCTTCTTCTTCCTCTTCTAAAGTATAGTCACTCCAAACCGATACCAAACTCAGGTCGATCAAGAACATTTTTTCTAGAAGAGTTGTATGAGATAGTTGTTGCTCCCAAACACTTTCGTTTAAGGTAATATCTTCAATTAAATAAGTTGACGAGTTTTCCAATAACTCTAGAAAGCGATCGTCGTACTTGTCTTTTGCCTTTTTAATATTCAGTGCCGTATAGCAAATTTGAAAAAATAACTGCTTCAGGCTTTTTAAATACTCATTAAACTGCTTCTTATCTTTTAAGAACTGTTCGTAAGCTAGTACATCCAGAAATATTTGAATATCTGTCAGGAGAGAAGTTATGGAGTTGCTTAAAATACTTGAGTTGGTACGTTCATGAATAGCATCCTCCAGTTTTTCCACATTCCGTTTTGGCAATCGCAAAAACTGTAAAAAGGAGTTTCTTTCCTCTTCTATTTCTTTATAAAAGTCTAATAAACTACCTATTAAATCATCGGATTTTGCTTCTGGATTTTGCTTAAAAAACACATACGACATCGCATGTAATAAGTTTATTTTTTTAAACTCATTTTCGGTTAGTATCAGATTGCTTTCAGGCAGCTCTAATAAACTCTCTGTGCTCATTCCATAAAGAAATCCGGTATGTCGTAGTTGCGTGTAAAAGTCCTTGTCGTCTTCATACCTATCATATAACAATTCCTTGTTATATAAACTAAAAAACATGCTAATCCAGCCCGAAGCAGAGGGGTTCATATTACAAATTTGGGTGTTAAGTGAGCTAATTGCGTTATCACGTAGCTAAAATATACATAGTTTTAAAAGGAAACCAATTTCAAGGAATAATTTGAATGGGATTTTCTCTAATGGTATTCCGTATACCTGAATATTAGGTGGTGTTTCTAAATAGTATTTTTAAAATCTTTTATAGCCATCGGCACTCCTTCGGTTGCTGTGTGGGCGTATACTTTTATTTGAGGACTAGGGTCTATATTTGGTTTTGGATCTATGAAGTAAATCGGTACTTGTGGACCTGCGTAATTCACCAATCCAGCAGCAGGATATACTTGCATGGAGGTGCCTACTATAAATAGGGCATCGGCTTCTGCAACTAAGTTAGCTGCGGTTTCTAGTAGTGGTACTTGCTCACCAAACCATACGATATGTGGGCGTAGTGGACTTCCTTTTGGACAAACATCATCGGCGTTTAAATCTTTTTTCCACTCCAGCACATAATTTTCATCTACGGAACTTCGCACTTTTAATAGTTCTCCATGTAAATGAACTACTGAGGTGCTTCCAGCTCGCTCATGAAGGTCATCTACATTTTGTGTAACGATATCCACATGAAAATCCTTCTCCAAATCTGCAAAAGCTTTATGAGCAGCATTGGGCTCAACTTCTAATAACTGAGCACGCCGAAGATTGTAAAACTCCGTTACTAATTCTTGATTGGTTTCCCAACCTTGAGGCGAGGCAACCTGCATAACGTCGTGTCCTTCCCATAGCCCATCACTATCTCTAAAAGTTTTTATCCCGCTTTCTGCACTAATTCCAGCACCTGTAAGTACTACTATTTTCATTGGATTGTCTATTTTTGTATTCGTATAAATTTAAACAATTTAAGTGGACAAACAATTATTTGAATATTTACAGGACTTCCTGACCCCAAGGCGAAAAGAACTTTTCAATAAAATACTCGAAGACCGTACTAGGCATTTTACCGTAGTTGCCGAAGATGTATACCAACTACACAATGCGAGTGCCGTAATGCGTAGTTGTGAGATTTTTGGTATTCAAGATATGCATGCTATAGAAAAACGCAATATAAGCCAAGTAGATGAAGAGATTGCTATGGGAGCACAGAAGTGGGTTGATTTGTACCGTTACACCAATACCCAAGACTGTATTAATGTGCTTCGTGCAGAGGGTTATCAAATAGTTGCCACTACGCCACATATTGACTCTCAGCATTTACATGACTTCGATGTAACAAAAAAATCAGCGTTCTTCTTTGGTCAAGAAAAGTATGGGCTTAGTCAAGAAGTTTTAGATCAAGCCGACTCTTATTTAAAAATTCCGATGTATGGATTTACCGAAAGCTTGAATATTTCTGTTTCAGCTTCTATTATCTTGCAGAGCCTAGTAACTAAAATGCGGAAAGAGAATGTAGATTGGCAGTTATCGGAAGAGGAGAAAATGGCTATAAAAAAGGAATGGACTAAAAAATCCATCAAAAGCATTGATCTCATTATAGAAAGGTACCACCAAGACAAATTAAAAAAGTGATTTTATGAAAATTGTATTTGCTACGCACAATAAAAATAAACTAAAAGAAGTCCAAGGGTTCTTACCCGATACTATTGAGCTATTAAGCTTAGAAGATATAGACTGTAAGGAACCTATTGAGGAAACAGAAACTACATTAGAAGGCAATGCTGCATTAAAAGCAAATTATGTGTTTGAAAAATATGGTTATCCATGCTTTGCCGATGATACTGGGTTGGAGGTAGATTCGTTAAATGGGAAACCAGGAGTGTATAGCGCAAGATATGCAGGAGAGGATGCTACCGATGCCGATAATAGAAAGAAACTATTAGAAGATATGGCTAATATGTCAAACAAAGAAGCTCGGTTTAGAACCGTTATCGCTCTAAGGCTTTCCGAGGATAAAATACTTTATTTTGAAGGTATTTGTAATGGTGAAATTTTAGATGCCGAACGTGGAGAACAAGGGTTTGGCTACGATGCTATATTTCAACCAAAAGGATTTGAGAAAAGCTTTGCCGAAATGAGCTTAGGTGCAAAGAATGAAATCAGTCACCGCGGAAAGGCAATAAAACACTTAGCTAGGTACTTTAAAGACTATTAACGTGCCCTAATATAAAGCTGCGGCAACTTATCTCTTTTCTTCAGCCTATAAATTTATTAGCACATTTACTTTTCGCCTATGCATATAATAAGCCTTTTAGTCGTTAGAAATGAAGGACTTGGTACTATCATTTTTTAATATCTATCCACAAGAAAACTAATTTTAATAAGTGATTTGCATTTATTTTGCACATGAATTGAGTTTATTTCAAATAGAGTGGGTTTAATCCATATAGAATTAGTATATTTGCAAATTAATAATTTCCGGGGAGCATAACGTGCAATAATTTTATATGTAGTATAAGTCACGTTAGGATGCTTTCCTCATTTAGGGTGTTTTTATTTAGAAGTTGTGGGTTTAAATTGTCGATTACTTCTTTCCAAAAACACACTGTAATTACTTTAAACCATTTATGAAAACAACTTTTGAAGCTTTAGGATTAGACGAGGTCTTCCTTAGAGCAATTACCGATTTGGGTTTTGAAACCCCGTCGGGAGTACAAGAACAAGCTATTCCACCATTATTAGAAAAAGACATGGACATGGTAGCTTTAGCCCAAACAGGAACTGGTAAAACAGCTGCATTTGGCTTCCCAATGTTACAGAAAATTGATGTAACCAATCGCGATACACAAGCTATTGTATTATCGCCTACCCGTGAGCTATGCTTACAGTTAACCAAAGAAATTCAACAATACGGAAAATACTTACCTGGACTAAATGTAGTTGCAGTGTATGGTGGTGCTAGTATTAGCGAACAAGCAAGACAGCTTCGTAGAGGAGCACAGATTATTGTAGCCACACCAGGACGTATGAAAGATATGATTAGCCGTAGAATGGTAGACATATCTAAGATTGACTACTGTGTATTGGACGAAGCAGATGAAATGCTGAACATGGGGTTCTACGAGGATATTACCGATATCTTATCGCATACGCCAAATACAAAATATACTTGGCTATTTTCGGCTACTATGCCAAAAGAAGTCTCAAGGATTGCTAGTAAGTTCATGAAGGATCCACTAGAGATTACCGTGGGTTCCAAAAACATGGGTGCAACAAACGTATCGCATGAATACTATGTAGTAAATGCAAGAGATCGTTATGCAGCTCTAAAGAGTTTAGCAGATGTCAATCCTGATATATTTTCGGTAGTTTTTTGTAGAACCAAAAGAGATACCCAAAGAATAGCAGAAAATCTTATTGAAGATGGCTATAGTGCAGCGGCAATTCATGGCGACCTAAGCCAGAGCCAACGTGATATGGTAATGAACTCTTTCCGCAACAAGCAGATTCAAATGCTGGTAGCTACTGATGTTGCATCGCGAGGAATTGATGTGGATGATATAACGCACGTTATAAACTATCAGTTACCCGATGAGGTGGAAATCTATACCCACCGAAGCGGACGTACAGGTCGTGCAGGAAAAGAAGGGGTTTCTATTGTAATCGCTACTAGAGGCGAGCAGCGCAAGATTAAGATGATTGAGCGAATTATACAGCAGAAATTTACGCAAAAAGAAATTCCTACTGGAAAAGAGATTTGTGAAGTACAACTTTACCATCTTGCTAATTCTATTAAAAATACAGAGATCAACGAATCTATAGATGAGTATCTTCCAGAGATAAATACTTTGTTAGAGTCCTTCACTAAAGAAGAATTGATTAAAAAATTCTTTTCGGTGGAATTTACCAAGTTCCATAATTACTATAAAAAGAAAAGAGATATCAATGTAGATGCAAGTCAAAGTACTGCTTCCGACGATGATTCCGTTCGCTATTTCTTAAATGTTGGTGAGAGAGATGATTTGAATTGGCAGCGATTAAAAGACTTCTTAGTCGAGGTGTTATCAGTACAACAGGATGAGGTTTTCCGTGTAGATGTTATGAATACCTTCTCTTTCTTTAATACAGATAAGAAACACCAAGAAAAGGTGTTAGAGATACTTCCAACAATAGAATGGGAAGGACGTAAATTGTCTGTAGAAGTTTCTACTAGCAAACCAGGTGGTAGAGGAAGAAGAGGCGGAGGCGGTAGAGACCGAAATCGCGCAAGAGGAGGCCAAGGTGGTGGCAGACGCAGAAGAAGAGCTTCGGGTAGAAGAAGCGAACCAGCATCTAGCAGAGCTAGAAGCGGTGGTGGCGATATTAAAAATACCAGAGGTAGGCGAAGAAGAAGATAAATCTTAGACTTTTGTCTAAACCTATCATAAAATATGTATTTTTGTTATAATACGTTGATATGAAAAGACTGATTCTAACATTGTTTCTTGCGTTTCCAATTCTATTAATTGGGCAAGTAAACGACACTATCCCAGAAAAGCCTCTAGAGCATCCTACCTATGATATAATAGGTAAGGTGCTTAACGATGCTAATGATAAAGTAATGCCTAATGTGCATGTCATAAACTTAAATCAAGTGCACGGAACGGTTACAGAATCAGACGGAAGTTTTTCTATACCAGCAGCAGTAAACGATACGTTGTTTTTCTCCTATTTAGGATTTAAATCCATACGAGTGCGAGTAACCAATGACTGGTTTAAGTACGGGGACATTAAGGTGAAGATGACAGAGTTGAGCATTGCCCTTGAAGAGGTTCGATTGAATAACATTCAACTTACTGGATACTTAGAAGTAGATGCAAGAATTATTCCTGTTTACGATGATTATCGTTACCGTATATCAGGATCAAGTCTTGGATACGAAGGGGGAAGCACACGAAAGTCCGCTGTTTCTAAGGTACTGAGCTCGGTGTTTAATCCGGCAGATTTTCTTTATAATGTATTTGGAAAAAGACCTAAACAAATGCGAAAACTCCGACAAATGAAGGAGGATAACCATATTAGGGATTTGCTGCAAGATAAGTACGATAGAGAAACATTAATGGTAGTGCTGCAATTAGAAAGAGTAGATATCGATGAAATCCTAAGAAATTGTAATTTTTCAGGTGAGTTTATTCAGGCTGCATCCGATTTACAAATATTAGATGCAATAAGCGATTGCTACGAACAATATCGTGTATTGAATAGAGATTAAATAAAATTAAAAGAAATATTTAAACCACTTAACAAATCAATACGTTAAGTGGTTTTTACTTTACATCATGTTGCAAGATTTTGTTCATTATTTCCTGCATTTTGGCTTTCCACTAGCTATCGCTTTTTTCTTTTATAGAAATAGATGGAGGCATGTATACTTAATTCTCTTATTGACTTAGGCACTTTGTCAATAGAGTTAAAAGTAGTAAATTCGAGGGTCTAATACTTACAATTATGGAGCAAAGATATAAAAGCCTCTCTCTTTTTGAATTTCAAGAAAAATTTCCTGACGTGGAAAGTTGTCTATCTT
>DATGSX010000160.1:0-2718 GCA_035302145.1 Flavobacteriaceae bacterium
TACCAAAGACGGAAATATCGCTGGACCAAAAATATTGGAGCACATGGTAGATACTGTTCTTCAGTTTGAGGGCGACAGAAACCATGTGTATAGAATATTACGAGCCCATAAAAACCGATTCGGCTCGACTAACGAATTAGGGATTTACGAAATGCTTGGCACAGGATTACGAGAAGTAAGTAACCCTAGTGAGATTTTACTATCGGAGTCCAAAGAACCTTTATCAGGAACTGCCATTGCAGCTACCTTAGAAGGAATGCGCCCATTAATGGTGGAAGTACAAGCTTTGGTAAGCACAGCCGCTTACGGAACACCTCAGCGCTCGTCCACTGGTTATAATAGCAAACGTTTAAACATGCTCTTGGCCGTATTGGAAAAACGCGCTGGGTTTAAATTAGCTTCAAAAGACGTTTTCTTAAACCTTACTGGAGGGATTTCTATAGACGACCCAGCTTTAGATCTAGCAGTTGTTGCAGCTATACTTTCATCTAATGTAGATATTGCACTAGACAAGTCCATGTGCTTTGCTGCTGAAATAGGTTTAGCAGGTGAAGTTCGTCCAGTAACTAGAGTAGAGCAAAGGTTGACAGAAGCAGCGAAGTTGGGTTTTAAAAGTATTATCATCTCATCGTACAGCAAATTCCCAAAGAAAGACTATGGAATACACATCATACAGCTTGGTAAGGTGCATGATGTGGTAAAGCATTTGTTTGCTTAGAATATTTTAACATTCATTGGAAAAATAATTTGTAATTCAAACTTAGCCTAGAATCAATTAAGAACCAATCTTCTTCAATTATCCTTTTTAGAAAGCTCTTTGTCCTTTTTTTACTAAGACTTCGAACGCCAATATTAAAATTCTTTTCTACTTTATTAAAAATCTCAATACCTATATAGAAATTTTCATTTTTATTAAAAAGTAATGGTTGAGAAGAGAAGTTAAAACGTACATTCTTCTGGTTTTTTGCTAAAGGAATAGCGTTAACTGAACTTAACAAAACCTTGAAATTCTCATCCAGAATAATAGGGCGAACAAACACCTCGTCTTTATCTGTTATTTCTGAGGTGTCAACAAAAAACAAAGCTTCAATCAAATTACAATTTTTACAAATTTTATGTTGATACGAAGAGACAAGCTTTATACTTCTTTGAGAATCTATTCCTATATATCGTGATTTTTTATTTTTAAATTTAAAAATCTTTAAGTTTTGAAAGCCACTTTCATTATTTAATACAATAGGGGCTAAAGTTTCATGCCATACGGATAACGACACTAAGTTATTACTTTGGAGCTCCGAAACTATAAACAGTTTCTCTCTATAGCCAGGTAAAAAAACCCGAATACTATCGGTTTCCTGCATATATTCTATTTTACTTGTTCCATCTTGATTCGAATAATTATAATCTTTGGTATTTAAATTGAAAACAAGCACATTATCTAAGGTTTTTCGGGAAATAGAATCCATCACTTGAATAAAAGTATGCTGCTGAGCCTGACCAATACTTGTTGCAATAATGTTAAATAATATAAAGTAAATAGTTCTCATATGTGGAATAATATTATGGTCTGAGTTTTTAAGCTCAGACCATATTTATAGATATTAACAAAGTATGTTTAACAATTCTTTATTAGTACCTATTTTAATCCAAAAAATATAAGTATCGGAAATGATATAATCACAATAACAATCCCCACACTTTACTCTTTCAATTCTATCCTCAGTACCAAAAGCAGGCCTAGCCACTGCAACTTGTACAGTAAAGATAGTAACAAACAATAAAGCTAAAATCTTTTCTTCATAGCAAAATTTAATTTTAAAGTTAATGATACGTAAAGTAAAGTAAAGTAAAGTAAAGTAAAGATGCAAGTTTTAAGTGTAATACTTTAATAGTCAGCTCTTTCTTTTAAAATAATTTCACATAAAATGCTCATCATAATCAAGACTCTTCTCATTTGCATTTTCTTACACTTTATCCGTGTAAATCAGTACAATCTGCGTTATCAGCGTTCTATTTTTCACTAGCTCTTATTACTAATCATTATCCCCCCTATTTCTCCAAACCCAATAAGCATCCCATATTATTTCCCTATTTTTACCCAAAAGAAAAGAATCAATGGCAAAAGTAAAGAAATCGTTTTTCTGTCAGAACTGTGGAACGCAATATGCAAACTGGCAAGGCCAATGTAATTCTTGTAGAGAATGGAATACCATTGCCGAAGAGATAATTCAAAAGGAAGAAAAGGTAGCATGGAAAACAAAACCTTCGTCAAACAAACGAAGAAGTAGACCTATGCGGATAAACGAGATTTCTGCGCTAGAACAATCGCGTTTTGACACAAAAAATGAAGAGCTAAACAGAGTGCTTGGAGGTGGATTAGTTCCTGGCTCCTTAACCTTACTAGGTGGTGAACCTGGTATTGGAAAAAGTACGCTCATGTTACAAATCGCTTTACAACTACCATACAAAGTGCTTTATGTATCGGGAGAAGAAAGCGCACAACAGATAAAAATGCGTGCCGAGCGTATTAATCCAAATGCGGATCAATGTTATATCCTTACTGAAACCAAAACACAGCATATCTTTCAGCAAATAGAAGCTATCGAGCCTCAAGTGGTTATAATAGATTCTATTCAAACCTTACATACCGACTATATAGAATCGGGTGCAGGAAGCATCTCTCAAATTAGAGAAACTACCACCGAACTGATTCAATTC
>DATGSX010000161.1:0-18215 GCA_035302145.1 Flavobacteriaceae bacterium
AAAATATAATAGGTCACTATTGAGTAAAAGAGAATTATGAAAAAACTTGCTGAAATTTTTTAAATCAGAACAATAGATAGATTCCGTTGTTAAAATAAAGTTTATGAAGATTATTTTAAATCGCAATTTAAAATTTACTACCTTTTCCTTCATAACCAAATATTAAATCTAAATAATTATGAAAAAACTATCTTATTTTATACTCAGTGTATTAATGATCAGCCTAGTGTCGTGTTCTAGCGATGATAATGGTGATAGTGGACAAGATGGCTCTATTTTAGGATTATGGAACACCAGTGAGATTATCTTAGAAGGTACTTTTCAAGAAGATGGTATTACTGTCTCTTTTGAAGGTACTGCCGATGAAATGCTTGGGAATAACATAACTTTTCGTGAAGACAATACTTTTATTGCAAATAGTGCCCCTTTTATGATGGAAGTAAATTTCTTAGTTATGGGAGTGCCTGCATATACTCAAACAGTAGAAATGAGTAGTCTAATGACTGAAGAAGGAACTTGGCGTAGAGAAGGCAATAAGTTATTTATTAGTGAAGCCGGAGTCGAAGAAGAACAGGAGTTTACAATTGAAATCCTTACCAATTCAACACTTAAAATGTTTGCTGATCAAGAAAGTATTAAAGATTTTTATGATGATATTCCTGAAAATGCAGTATTTGAAGTTACTACCGTTCACACTAGATAAACCAAATAATACTTAACAAGTAGTAGAAAGCTTCTCAAAAACTTGAGAAGCTTTTTTTATGACTTGAATAGTAAGGATGGTAAAACATTTATTTAATATTTATATCACATAGTTACTCACAATAGAAGCTAGATAACTATCCGAAAGAAATACATTACGGGCTTTCTTAAGTATTGGAAAACTTAAGTTGTTAAAATAAACATGTTTATTATAAATACCAGAGGACGCTTCCAACTTCAAAACCCTCTATCTTTGCTTTCTATTTCTATATATTTGATAGTTCAAACCTACTATACAAGTCTATGAATCGAAGGGATTTTATTAAAACAAACGGTATTGCGGGATTAGGAGCTTTAATTTTACCTAATTCAGTTTTTAGTGGAACACTTTTTAGTGAAAAAGTAAAGGTTGGGTTAATTGCAACTGGTATGCGTGGACAGGTTCATCTGAATGAATTGTTGAGTCGCAGTGATGTTGAGGTAACTGCAATAGCAGATCCAGATCCTAGAATGGTAAAAAGAGCCTTAAATATCTTCGATAACCATAGAAAACCACATCCGAAAGTATATGCTGATGGTGATTATGATTATAAAAATTTATTAAAGCGTAATGATATAGATGCGGTGATTATTTCTACACCCTGGAAGTGGCACGCTACTCAAGCGGTGGAGTCTATGCGTGCTGGTAAAATAGTTGGCTTAGAGGTTTCAGGCGCAATCAATTTACAAGAATGTTGGGATTATGTTGATGTATATGAGGAAACTAAAGTGCCGATCTTTATGATGGAGAACGTATGTTATCGACGCGATATTATGGCTATTTTCAACATGGTAAGACAAGGGAAGTTTGGAGAAATAGTACATGGTCAAGGTGGTTACCAACACGATTTAAGAAGAGTATTATTCAATGACGGAGAACATGTTATTGGACATGGTGTAGAGTTTGGCGAGAAAGGATTTTCCGAAGCTGCATGGCGTACTAATCATTATGTTGAAAGAAATGGAGAATTATATCCAACACATGGGATTGGACCTATTGCTACCATGATGAATATAAATCGTGGAAATAGAATTACCCATTTAACTTCTATGGCAAGTCATCAAGCAGGACTAACACACTACATCAAAAAGCATGGAGGGGAAGATCATCCAAATGCAAAAGTGAAGTTTAAGCAAGGCGATGTAGTACAAACCATGCTTAAGTGCGAAAATGGCGAAACTATTTTATTAACTCACGACACCTCATTACAGCGTCCGTATAACCTAGGATTTAGAATACAAGGAACCGAAGGAATCTGGCAAGACATAGGATCGGGTGGATTCGATCAAGGATTTATATATTTTGAGGAAGAGATGAATCACTCGCACCAATGGGCTAATTCTAACGAGTATTTAGAGAAGTACGATCATCCACTATGGAAAGAACATAAGGAGCGTGCTAAAGGTGCTGGGCATGGCGGTATGGACTATTTTTTAATCAATGACTTTATCGAATGTATAAAAGCCGATAGAGCGTTTCCTTTTGATGTATATGACTTAGCTACTTGGTATGCCATAACACCTTTGAGCGAAGCATCAATAGAAGAGAATAGCAATTCGCAAGAAATGCCAGACTTTACACGAGGAAAATATAAAAACAGAAAACCTATTTTTGGATTTGAGAACTATAAATAAAGCTTCCCTTTTAATTTTGGCAGGCGGGATGGGAAGTCGCTATAAAAGCCAAAAACAAGTGGATACAGTAAGCACTAATGAAGAAACTTTAATGGAGTTTGCTTTATACGATGCTATCCAAGTTGGCATCAAAAAATTTGTGTTTATCATCAACGATAAATTTCCATCGGAGTATAGAAATAGAATCACAAGCTTGCTGAATAATAGAAATTGTGAAGTGCATTTTGTGGAGCAAACATTAGACAAGTTCATTCCGGAACAATATTTAGCGAAGTTAAAAAATAGAGTTAAACCTTTGGGAACAGCACATGCTGTGTATTGTGCTAAAGAGGTGATTAATGAACCGTTTATAACTATGAATGCCGATGATTTTTATGGACATAATACGTTTAAAAATGCCTATCAATACATCGATTCAGTTAAAATATCGGAAGATGAATTTGCTATGTGTGCTTTTGAACTGAAAAATACTTTAAACGAAAATGGTTCGGTATCCAGAGGTATTTGCAAGGTTCTTTCTGATAATAGGTTATCGAAAGTAGAAGAATTCACTTATATAGAGCGTATAAACGGAGTGATAAAAGGTCTAAACGAAAAACTTAAGGCTAAAACTTTAAAAGGAGAGGATAGGGTATCGATGAATTTCTGGGTTTTGCATCCTTCATTTTTTAAAATGGCAGCTCGAGATTTAAAAATATTTTTAGAGCAACACAAAGATTTGTTTAGGGTAGAGTTCTATTTACCTTCCGTGATAGATAAAGGAATTCAAAATAATAAAGTTAGTGTAACTGTTTTGCCTACCTCTGAAAAGTGGTTTGGATTGACCTATCCAGGAGATAAAGAGCATGTGGTGAAAGAATTGCAGATAAAGAAAAAGGAAGGCGAGTATCCAAATAGTTTATGGGGAGATTTTAACAGTGACTTATAAAATAGTTTTATGGAAAATAAAACCAAGATAAAAACGGTGATGGCAAATGCTGGAAGAACGATTCATACGGATTTTAGTTTTAAGCCACTTACTTCAGGGCACATAAACCAAACTTACTTAGTTAGTAATAATGGAGAGCAGTTGCTAATGCAAAAGCTAAATAGGAAGGTGTTTAAAAACCTAGATGACATCACTCAAAATATCTTGGCGGTTAGCAGTCACTTAAAACAGAGTCAATACCCAAATAAAGTCTTGGAGCTTGTTGCTTTTAGCGACGGTAAATATTTGTATGAAGAGGAGTGGCGTATGTTTAAATACATGGAGGAAACTCAGACATTCTTAAAAGTACAATCTGAAATACAAGCTTTTGAAGCGGCAAAGTTTTTAAGCTCATTTCATGCACATCTTTCCGATATCGAAATAGACAGAATAACAGATTCTATCGATGGCTTTTTAGATTTTGAAATGCGCTTAGGGCAATATGATAAGGCATTGAAAAAGAGTGCTAGTGATAGGCTTGAGGAGGCTGAAGCTGCCGTAGTATTTCTAAAGGAAAATAAAATTATCCTTGAAGACTGGCTTACTTTATTACCACAGATTCCGACCCGAATTATCCATGCCGATCCAAAAATTAGCAACTTCCTATTTGACCAGGCCGATGCCAATCGAATTGTAGCCCTGATTGATTGGGACACTATTTTACGAGGTTCTATTTTGTACGATTTTGGCGATATGGTAAGGTCTTACACCAACTTAAAGGGAGAGGATGATCCAGAGGAAGGGAATAATTTCAGTTTGGTTAATTATAAGGCATTAAAGAAGGGTTTTCTATATTATTTAAAAAATACGCTTACCCAAAAAGAACTAGAAAATTTAGAATTAGGTGCCAAAGTTGTTATTTATGTTCAAGCCATGCGCTTTTTGACCGACTATCTGAATGGAGATGTTTATTATAGCACGCAACGTCCTAAGCAAAATTTAGACCGCACCATGAGTCAAATAAACTTACTGAAAGATTTAAAGAGAAAATTACCCTAAGTGTCGACTGAAGTTTAAGTCAGCAGATAATAATTTGTTAATCTAATA
Organism: Flavobacteriaceae bacterium; assembly: GCA_035302145.1. Lineage (GTDB taxonomy): Bacteria > Bacteroidota > Bacteroidia > Flavobacteriales > Flavobacteriaceae > JAJYTI01. Next base: position 4,391 of record DATGSX010000161.1, read on the forward strand.
GGGCAAGATTGAAATTGTTGAGGTTATACGTAATTTAAAGGATGGTTTAATATTTCAAGAAAATAGATATGAAAGTAGTTGTAGTTAGTGGTGCATCGGGAAATTTAGGACAAGCAGTAGTACAGTATTTTTTAGCTGTTTCTTATCAAGTAATTGGCTTGGTTCGCAGTAAAGCTAAGGAAGGATCTTATGAAAATTATGAAGAGATGGAAGTAGACCTTTTGGACGAAAAGGCAACGCAAGATTGTGTAGATGCTATTTTAGAGAAATATAATAAAATTGATGTTGCCGTATTAACCGCTGGTGGTTTTAAGTCAGGGGCTATAGGTAAAACCTTTCGAGAAGATTTAGAACATCAATACCGATTGAACTTCCTTACTGCTTTTCACTTTGCTCGCCCAGCATTATTGCATATGAAGAAACAAGAGAGTGGTAGGTTATTTTTTATTGGTTCAGAACCAGGAATGGATACTTCTAAAGGGACGAATAATGTAGCTTATAGTTTATCCAAATCGCAATTGTTTCAGTTGGCTAATATCTTCAACTCCGAAACAAAAGAGTTAGATGTTAAAACCTATGTAATTGTTCCTAGTACTATCGACACACCAGAAAACAGAAAGGCCATGCCCAAAGCCGACTATAGCAAATGGGAGAAGCCAGAAGAAATTGCAAGTATAATAGGTAGATACAGTAAACATAGCACTGCATCAGATAATATGTTTGTTATTGTATCAGACATTATAAAAAGGTAAAATTCAATTATAAATACAAAACTCACCTTTTGTTTTAATGTGACTGTTTATATGAAAGTGAGGGCTGTATAAATAGGGGAAACAAAATCATCTGTTTCCACCTTTAAAACTTCTATAGGAACTTAAGACAGCTAATACATTTTTGTCTTTAATAATTCTTCTACATAAGCTATATTCCTTGAAGGACCTATGTCCTACGAACCAAATATATAACTCCTTTTCAGGAAAATATTTTCTTATTAAATCATATTGAGTGTAACTACTTGAGAAAGATAGGTTAGGGAATTTAATTTTGATAGAGTTCAAGGTATCTATCTCTTCTGCAAGTTCATCATCAGATAAATCATGTAAATACCACGGCAAATAAAGAGAGGTTTTAAAACCAGCTTTATCAAAGATTTGAAGAGCTTCTGCTTGCATTCCTTCGATTAGAACTCGATCTAGAGGATAGTCTTTAGATTTTAAAACAGGATATATCTTTTCAAAGACTTTACTATTATTTAAAGTATCTAGCTCTTTAATGTCCAACCAAAGATAAGGATAGCTACCTATGGGAATATGTTCAATATAATTTTCAAAACTAAGACCAATGGAAGGGGCAGGCGTATGATTTACATCCAGAAAGTCAGTCTCTTCTATATAATCTAAATCAAACTCTATTCCTTTAAAAAACAATAAAGCTGCCTCTTGTTTCTCTAAACTATTTACCCTATGCGCCCAAATTTTATGGTAATAACCGAAGAATTCAAAACGGTAAGGTGAAAATCTATATAAATACTTTGCACCTATGACTAAAATGCAGAGTATTAAGACCATTAGTAACCAACTAACTTTATATCTCTTTATCATAATCCATTCCTTCTTTTATCCAACGTGTTCTATGTTGGAAATAGCGATTAATTACACTTCTACTGCTATCCATTTCTTTAAAATTTATGGAAAGTAAGTCTGCAAAGGTGTGTATAAAATCTTCTGCATTATATTTTCTTTGTAGATAACCCTCATGTATTATTGGGACAAGATCTTTTTCTTTAGCTTTTTCAGAACACCAAATAATAAAAGGAATTTCATACATAGGCCTAGTGGCTCGATATTCGCTATGCCCAACAAATTCTACTGTATCAAAAACTTCATCACCATGATCGGACAAATAGATTAAGCTACTGGAAGTATTACTCTTTCTTAATATTTCGATTAGGTTTCTAAGGACAAAGTCGTTGTAAAGAACTGCGTTATCGTACTGGTTGCGTAAAGTCTGGGCATTATCCGAAGGGAAAGGTAGATCATCTTCGTCTCCATCAAACTTGTTGAATTCTTTTGGATAACGTTTATAATAAGCTGTATGTGTTCCTATTAATTGAATGAAAATCACTTTTTTTATTGCGGAATCGTTTAAAATTTTTTCTAATATAGGAAAAGTAGCTTCATCAAGAGATTCTTGTAAAAAATATTCCTCTGAAGTAAGAAAGTATTTTTTATCTGCAGCTCTAGAAATATTTGTAGCTACACTTTCATGTATCCCAATTGGACGCTGATTGGAAATCCAATAAGTAGTAAATCCAGCTTGATTTGCCAGCTGAATTATGGAGGCATTCTCTGTTGGTTTTGGCTGATCATAATTTGCCAGGCTAAGCATTTTTTCTAAAGATAGAATAGTGTGCACATGTGGCGAGATAACAGAGTCAAAAATAAATAATTCTTCTTTAATTTCCATCAATAGTGGATTTGTCTCTTTTTCGTAACCATATAACTGCATATGCCAATTGGTGGTAGATTCTCCTATTACTACAACATGCACCTCTGGTTCATCAGATGAAAACCGCCTATCTACATTAGTTAGGTTTGGTGAACTGGTTTCAGAAAAATTAAAAGCCATTTGTTTCTTAATCTCTCTATATTCTTTATAAGAATTGGTAGATATTAAAAGTAGATGATGGTTTTTGAACTTTTTTATAAGAATAACTCCATTTATCGATATTGCAGTAATAAGCAATAAATTAAAAATCCAGTCATTTTTCGTGGAAACACTATATTTCTTTTTTCTTATAAAAAAGATTAAGATTAGGGGAGCTATAAGTGAAAATAGCAGGGCAAATAACTTTATGTTTAAATAAAGTTCAAGAAAATCATAGGCTTCATATAGATTTGTCTCAAAAACAATGAAAACTGCAGAGCTACTAAATGGTAAATTATAAAGTAGATAGAAGCCCACTTTTATAAAAACACCCAATGAAAAAAATAAATAGAGAAAAGCAAATAATGAAAATCTTTTGCTCCATTTTCTGACAAGTAAATAAATACAATAAGTAATGAAACCAGAAATGGCTACACTGATATTTTCTTTTAATAGTTGTTTTGAGTTCTCAATTAGAAAGAAGCTGTAAAAAAAAAACACTATGTATGGAAAAAAGAAGATTGCGAATTCCCTTTTATGATCGGATAGAATAGTGTAAAAGTGTTTCAAAATCTGCCGCATAGTGTGATTGAATGTATTGGTATTCAAATTGATTTCCTGTTAAAAAAACGCTTAAATTTAAATCTTTTTAATTACAACTAACTTTTTACATAAATGTGTTGCATGATGCTTTAGAAAGTTTCATTTAAAGAATTTGATTGTTTCTTTTACTGCTTCTTGCATTTCTTCAGGTAGCGTTTCTTTTTTCCAAGGATGTTTCGTCTGAAAAACATGGTCTGCTCCTTCTATCACGTGTAATTTTCCTTGTGGAGCCCATTCTTTTATACTCTCTGCTTCGTGCAGAGGTACAGTTGTGTCTTCTGAACCATGAACGATCAATAATGGTTTTTGTGTGTTGCTTACCGCTCGTTTTATAGTGTACGCTTCTCTGTTAGCGTCGAAGTCCTCATAGAAAGAAAACTTGTGTGGCAGCTGTTGCTTAGTTCGCGCATTCTCTACGTAAGTAATTCCCGACTTTTCCCAATCTTTAAAGGCGTCTGTCCCCTCGTAAAATCGAGTTGCGAAGTCACTAACTCCTGCCCATGTAGCTGCTTTAACTATGTTGTTGTGAATTTCAGTTGCTAGTAGGGCTAAACCGCCTCCGCGGCTATGGCCTATAATATGTACTTGGCCAGCATCTGCCTCATGCGAATAGTTTTTTAATTCTTTTAGTACACGGTCTACATCGTTCAACTCTTTGGTATAGGTGTTCTCACTAAAAGCTTCTAAATCTGGGAAGTCAATAGGTTGTTCGATAGTGCCACCATTGTGAGAGAAGTTAAACTTTAGAAAGAAAAAACCAGCTTTAGCAAACTCTTCAGCTACTAAACGCCAAGCTCCCCAGTCCTTAAATCCTTTGTATCCATGGCAAAAAACAACTACAGGTTTTGGTGTGTTGTTCTTATTGTAGAATACATCGTAAATAATTGGTTTCTTAGTATTGGAATGAATAATGTTATTCTGTTCTATAATCATGATTATACCTCTTTTTCTTTAAAATCTTCATTTAAATCAAATATTTCCTCGACTAATCTTACTAAATATGTTTCAAATTCATCCACTACATCTTTGGTAATTATGTCACCAAATCCTCTATTTTCTCTAACTGGTATAAAACCATTATTCATTTTTCGCATACTCAATATACCAGCTTGAAGGTTTTCAGTAGTGTTATTTTGCATATATAACCAAGCATAAGTCAGTACTTGAAAAGCTTGGCTCTTACCCTTGTCTGAAATCAATTTATCCCAGTCGGTAACTGATAGATTGGTACTGTCTACAGCACCAGTTTTATAATCAATAATCCTTAGCATACCATTAAATCGCTCAATTCTATCGGCTAAACCATAGATTTTTACTTTTTGATTAATGGATGGAATATATAATTCAGCACTAAGCATTTGTTCTAGCTCTATAATTTCAATAGCGTTCCCTTTTTGTATTAAATCTAGATCATAAGTAATAGTTCTATGTACAAATTGCTTGGCTACGTTGTAGATTATAAGGTTAAAGCCCTGTGTGTAATTTCCGTTTAAAAAAGACTTTTTGAATTGGGTTTCCAATTCGGCATCTGCCTTTTTTTTAATTCGCTCTAAACTTTCTTTGTCAAGCAAAGCATTACACTCTTTGTATAGATTCTCTAAAGTGTCATGAACAATAGTTCCCATAGTAGAATATGCAACGGTTTCTTCTACCTCGTCGGTTTCATCTATTCTAAGAATTCGTCTTTCGTAGAAGTCAATTGGATTTCGTATATAAGAACCTAATGCCGAAGGGGAAAACCCTTTTTTAGCTATTTGGGTTAAACGATCGATTACCTTTTGGTTCTTTGGGATGGTTTGCAACGCTACTTTTCCTGAATCAGAAACTTTCGGACTTACGGTACGAATTGTAATTTTATGATTTGCTAACTTCTCAACTTGTAGTTGTAATACGAAACGGCTAGGCTCTCCTCCTTTTATGCCAGAATCATCCGTGTTATAACACAACCAAACCTTTTTTGCTCGCTGTATTAGGCGATAAAAATGATAAGTGTATATCGCATCCTTCTCGGTGTACAGAGGTAATCCATATTGTCTTTTTAAATCGTAGGTTATAAAGGAATTGTTTGATTTCCCCGAAGGTAATATGCCTTCATTTACCGATAAAAGAATAATATTTTCAAAATCTAAAAGTCGGGACTCTAGTACTCCCATTATTTGTAATCCATCGTAGGCATCTCCTTCAAAATCAATAGTCGTAGTGCGGATGGCTTCGGTAAATAAAAAATTGAATGTTTTTGTAGTAGAAATATAAGGGTAGCGTAAAGTCCACTGCTTAAGATTTTCTAACAACTTATACAACTCGAATAATACCACTCGTTCTATGGAAGTACTTTTAGATTGTTCTAACCATCGTTTAGTTAGCTCTAGACTAGTTTTTGAGGCTAGCTGTACATCATCAAGCCATGGGGTAAATAATAGCTTTAGGCCCTCGGTATCTTTCCCTTTATACAAATCCAATATTTTGTTCAAGTTACAATATGTGTAATTACCCTTGATGAGATCGTTCAAAAGTAAGTCAGTCTTATCTATGTTAGCCTGAACCATAGGGTGTTGTAGGATGGTAAAAATATCCTTGTAGTAATATGCATCTTGATTTTTTTGTTGAATACTAAAATATTCAGCAAAAAATAGTACGGCGGGAAAATATTGAATGCTTGCTCCCATAGTTACATTCACTTTTTCTATGCTTTCTGGGAGTGAACCCAATACCATTTCTAATAAGGTCTCGTCGGCTAGAACTATAGCTGTGTTTCGTTTTTCTTCGGGCGATAACTCTTCTAAAATAGTACTTAGTGCTTTTACTTGTGTAATGTTCTGTGGAGCTTGTATAAGCTGGATTTCTTTTTCTTTAGTAAAGTTAGTTGGAATATCTACAAGAGGATTGTCTTTAAAATATGGCCAGGTTTCTAAGTATTTTCTTATGAATAGAGAAGCTCCGTGCATAGTATCCTTAACAAAATGATTATCTATATCCCAATAGATTTTATTGTTGGGTATTTCAAGAAATGTCTGGAATATATGCTGTTCCGCGTTGTTTAAAGCATTGAAGCCTATAAAGACAAATGTTTTATTCGAGTTGGCTTTTAAATATGTCTTTACATTTTCTGCAGCTTTTCTATATACTAGGCCTTGATGAGCCATACCCTTGGTCAAAAGCTTCTCTTTTAACTTGTCGTATAGTTCTGATAAACTATTCCAGAAATTTAGGTAGTTGGAAATCAGTTCTGTTCGTTCTTCTGCCAAATACCAATGCTCTATGTCTTGAATGTTGTTTAGATAATCGAAAAACGAATCTGCATCTAACATATAGCGATCTATTTCATTAAAATCACCAATTAATGTAGATACCCAGGTGCTGAATGTATCGAAGTCTTCTTTTTGTGTAATGCTATCGATTTCCAAATAGGTTTCGTAGCATTCAAAAACCATTTGTGTAGAATCCGCTATTTTTAAACCAGAGAGAATTTGTATAAACTCTTCAATACTATAGATTATTGGCAGTATTTGAGTTTTATTGGCCTTTTGTCGGAACTCATTTTTAATAAAGCCCGCTGCTCGTTTACTTGGTACAATCCATATGGAATCAGTAAAGCTAGTTTGTTCCTTTTGGATATGCGCTATGGTTTCCTGTAAAAAAGTTTTCATAGCTCTAAAAATAAGAAACGCCCTACATATTGTAGAGCGTTTCATTGTATTTATTTCACGAGTTATAGATTACTCATCTTTTTTCTTAAGAGAAATCTGAACACGTCGGTTTTCTTGTCTTCCTGCGTTGGTATTATTGTCCGCGATTGGTCTATCAGGGCCATATCCTACAGAAGAAAGTCTGTCTTTATCCATTCCTATTGTTACTAAGTAATCTAGAACAGAAGCTGCTCTTTCTTCAGATAGCTTTTGATTGAAAGCCTTGCTTCCAGTGCTATCTGTATGTCCTTCGATTACGAAGTGCGTGTTAGGATACTCTTGCATTACCGTTACAATATCTTGTAAAGCTTTGTAAGATTCCTTACGAATAGTAGCTCTAGAAGTATCAAATAATATTGTTTTAGAATACTCATTGATTTCTTTTACTACCTCTTCGGTTGGTTCTTCAGGACAACCATGGTTATCTATACTTCCTGGTACATCTGGACATAGATCTAAATGATCAGGTACACCATCACCATCTCTATCTGGCCAAGGACAACCTTTGTTTTCTTTTGGACCTGCCTCATCTGGACACTCATCTAAATGATCTGGGATTCCATCACCATCAGAGTCTGGACAACCATCCCACTTAGCTAGGCCTGGTACATCAGGACATTCATCTAAATAATCAGGTACACCATCACCATCGGTGTCTGGACAGCCATTGAATTCAGGTAATCCTGGTACATCTGGACAATCGTCTAAGTGATCTGGGATTCCATCACCATCAGAGTCTGGACATCCGTTAAACTGAGGCAATCCTGGCACATCAGGACATTCATCTAAATGATCTGGTACCCCATCACCATCTTTGTCTTTCATACCAAATTTAAATACCACTCCAGCCGCATGTTGAAAGTGTGTTGCGCCAACTTTGTTGTCGAATGAGTGCTTATAAGCCGATTGAATATTTAGGCCTAGATTTTCACTTACCCAAAAGTTAAACCCAACTAATCCGTTTCCAGTACCAAATCCTTTATCATCTATAAAAGAATAACCACCTCCAATACCAAGGTAAGGGTCAAGCCAATTAGATTTTAAGACTCTTCCAAAGCCATATTTAATTTCACCATCAAATGCATAGTATTTAAGTGTTCTCGGTAGCTCCATGGAGCTTACTTTCTCTATTCTATTGTAGGATGCACCCAGTGAGAAAACAAAGCCATCACCAATATATCTGCTTGCTGTTAAGCGCGATACTATAGGAATGATATTCCAATGCTCACTAGTATTAAAATAATCGTCAAAAAGGCTTCCTGAATCATAGGGAGCAAAGACGCCCTTTGCATCCTCCCCTATTGGATGAAAGTCAACAGCATTAACCCCAAGACCAATAGCCCATGGATTCGTCTTGTCTTGTGCATTTGCAATATTTATTGCGCCGAGTAAAAAGAGTACTGCAACAATAAAGTAGTTTAATTGTTTCATAGTTTATATGTATTGATTATTACAGCAAATATAGATGTTAAAGTTAAGAAATATTTAAATACTATATTAAGTGTTTGGCAATTATTTCTTAATTCCATCAAAATAATAGGTCTTGCTCAGTATTTAACTAAATAACCTTCAGTTCCTTGCCAACTTCAATAAAAGCTGCTATAGCCTTATCTAACTGCTCTTTGGTATGTGCAGCTGATAATTGTACTCTAATACGTGCTTCGCCTTTTGGAACTACTGGGAAGAAGAATCCAATTACATAGATACCTTTTTCTAAAAGCATGTTTGCCATGTCTTGTGATAGCTTTGCATCATAAAGCATTACTGGCACAATAGCTGAATTTCCATCAATAATATCGAAACCTGCATCTTGCATACCTTTTTTGAAGTAAGCTGTGTTTTCTAACACCTTATCACGTAGACTCGTGTCTTTCGCTAACATATCGAAAACACTAATAGCAGCACCAACAATAGATGGGGCAAGTGAATTTGAGAATAAGTAAGGTCTAGAACGCTGACGTAGCATATCTATTATTTCCTTCTTACCAGTAGTATAACCTCCCATAGCACCACCTAGAGCTTTACCTAGCGTTCCAGTTACGATGTCTACTCTGTCAGACACGTTCATTTCCTCTAAGGTTCCTTTTCCTGTTTTACCGATAACTCCTGTCGCGTGAGATTCATCGACCATCACTAAAGCATTGTATTTATCTGCAAGGTCACAAATTTCATCTAATGGGGCGACTAAACCATCCATAGAAAACACACCATCGGTAACTATTAGCTTAAAACGAGCTCCATTCTTATCTGCAGCAATTAGTTGTTTTTCTAAGTCTTCTACATCGTTGTTTGCATAACGATATCTTGCTGCTTTACACAAACGAACTCCGTCTATAATAGAAGCGTGATTTAGTGAATCGGATATAATGGCGTCATTTTCATCTAATAAAGGCGCAAACAACCCTCCGTTAGCGTCAAAACAAGATGCAAATAGGATAGTGTCTTCAAAACCATAGAAGTTAGCTATTTTTTGCTCTAATTCTTTGTGAATATCTTGTGTTCCACAAATGAAGCGTACCGAAGACACACCATGCCCATGTGCATCTAAAGTGTCCTTAGCAGCCTGAATTACATCTGGATGACCAGATAAGCCTAAATAGTTGTTAGAGCAAAAGTTCAATACTTTTTCGCCAGTAGAAATGGTGATCTCTGTTCCTTGCTTAGAAGTTATAACTCGCTCTTCTTTATAAAGTCCTGCTTCTTTAATTTCTTGCAGTTCCTTTTGTAGGTATTCTTTCATTTCTTTTCCGAACATAATTTGATTGATTTTAATGTTTAGTAAAATTACACTTTATTTACAATTACTGTTGTGTTGTCAATATATACTAATAGTTTTTCTTTTAATTTCATTCCCATTTCTTCCAACGCTTTAGCATAAGACTCTATTTGTTCGATGTCTTTAGACTTTGGCGCACCTGTTTTATAGTCTACTAAAGTGAGGGTATTGTCCTCATGAAAGTTAAGACGATCTACCCGACGAATTTGCTTGTCGGCAGTTACTATATCTAATTCGGTACGTACTTGGCAGTCTTTCTTAAATAAATGATATAAATCTTCATGTTGCACTACCTTTTTTATGGTTTGTAGGAGTTTGGCATAGTTGTCTGGATCTATAATTTGCTGCTTCTTTAATGTACTAAAATAGGTGGCTACATCTTCTTCTTTCTCTATGTGCTCTAAAATCTCATGAAGTTGGGTCCCATATTCTATAGCTTCTTGAATTTTATTTCCCCAAAGATCGGCATCGGTAGTAACTACATCCAATAAGCTTGAATCTGTTATGGTATACGAAGGGATGATAATTGACTCGGTATCCTTCTCTTCCTTTTTCTTTTTAATTTTCTCTCCTCTATGGCCAAAGGTATATACCTCTCCCTCTTCTAAAGTAACGCCTTCTTTTATTAGAAATTTCTCAATCTCTTCTGATAATGGGAAGGTTTTCCTTTTGTTTCTATAGGTGTCTGTAATAATATAAAGTTCTTCAGAGGCTCTTGTAAAAGCTACATATATACTGTTTAACTCGTCCAATACTTCCATTTCGAATATCTCTTCGTAAAGTTGGTGGTAGGTATCGTTAAACTTTGCTAAAGAATCTTTTATTGAGATGTATACTTCGTCAAAACCGCTTTTTTCATCTTGCCAAGGTATCCAACTACTTGTGTTATTTAAATCGCCCATTTGGTTATTGGCAAAAGGAACTAGGACAATAGGGAACTCTAAACCTTTAGCCTTATGAATAGTCATGATTTGGACCGCTTCGTTTTGTTTGGATGATGGGATGCTTAACTTATCTGATTTTGCATTCCAATAATCAAAGAAAAGATGTTTGGTAGTTGCTTCTGTTTGTTCGTAGTGATGAACAAACTCCATGAAACTAAATAAATAGGCACTATTATGGGTTTCTAGTCCTAATTTTTTAATCAGTAACTCGAACGTCTGATATAGTCCTGTTTGGGTAGTTATGTCTAAGTTAATTTCTAGATTATATGTAGCTAAAGCTTTTAAAAATCCCTCAAGACTGTCGTGGGCCATGAGTTTACTAAGAAAGTCGTGTTTGTCTTCATCTATGGATAGATGGTCGTATAGATAGTAACAAAGCTTAACCCTAGCTTCTTTGTCTTCTGGGTAGAGAAGGGTGCGCATGCTATCTAAAAGTGCATTTACTTCTCTTGAACTTTTTAACAACAAAGTTTCAGAAGAGATTATTGGAATATCGTTCTCAGCCAAAGCTTCGCTTATGAGCACTCCTTGTGCATTTGTTCTAACAAGAATACAAATATCCGACAGGCTAACTGATTTGTCATTTCTTAGGTCTTCGATTAACTCCACCACTTTCTCTTGATGAAGCATGTTATTGTTCTTTTCTGGAGTGGGCTTAGTTAATCTTTCTATGTGGACATACCCACCTTTTCGAGCATTTTTCTTTTGTTGATTCCCTATTTTATATAAGTCTTTATAGGTTTCATTTTTTAGAATACTAGCGGTATGTGTAAAAAACCTATTATTGAAGTCTATAATGTTTTCGCTGCTTCTATAATTTGTGTCTAAATGAATTACTTTTTTTTGATCGGTTTCAATTTGAAAGGGTAAGGCATCTTTGGTGAGATCCATAAACTGTTGTGGATAGCCACCACGCCAACGATAAATGGATTGTTTCGCATCGCCAACAAGCATTACACTACCAGGAAGTCCGGACTCAAAGCCTTGTGATAGTGCGTTGTCTAGCAAAGGTAGCATGTTTTCCCATTGTAGCTGTGACGTATCCTGAAACTCATCAATAAAAAAATGTCGATATCGCTCACCCAGACGTTCATAAATAAATGGTGCAGGTTGGTCTTTTACTTGTTCATGTAATAGGTTGTTAAAATCTCCTATAAGAAGAATATTTTGCTCTTCTTGGATAATGTTTCGTTCGTTTCCTACAAGGTTAATAAGCGCCATAGGCAATAGTTCTCTATAGACTAAGTGATAGACCTTATTTCGTTCGATAAGGGATTTTATTCCTAAAAAAGCTTTGTCAAGCTCGTTTTTTACACTGTCTATTTGTTGCTTTTCAGATTCTGATGTGGATTTGTTGTAGTAGGTATACTCACCACTTTCAATTTGATTTTGCCATTGTGTTCTATCTGAAAAACTAAGGTTTTTGATGTCATCAATCGCTCTTCGTAAAAATTTCGGAAAAGAAGCACGTGAAAAAGAGCTATCTGGAACTCCCATGCTTTCCAGTAAATCTAATGTTTGACTCGCTATTTTATGAGCGTTACTAAAGTTTTTCTCTATAGTGCTGTGTAAGTTTTTTGCAAAGGACTGAAAGTCTGCTAGACTATGGGCTTTTAAATTATCTATAGAGGTTTTGTTTGTTTCGGAGTTTAGAAGTCCAGCCGTTTCTATTATTTCTCTTCGGATGTCCCAAGATTTATCCTCACTTAATTTGCTGTAAGTGTAACGCAATAAATAATCAGTAATGTCACGATCTTGCCCAGCTTGGGCAATTAGCCTATCTACGGCTTCTTCTAATAGGATGTCGCTGTCTAAACTTACTTCGAAGTTACTATTTAGTTTTAAGTCCTTTGCGAAAGATCGGATAATGCGGTGGTTAAACTTGTCTATGGTCTCTACACTAAAACCGCTATAGTCGTGTAATAAATGCCGTAGGATTTGTTTCGATCTTTCTTGGATTACCGAGTGACTTAGCTTTACCTCTTCTGCTAAGAGCTTTTGCATATCCCCAGGAGCTTCTATCGACTTTTCATCGGCAAAAGCCACTAACTGTTCTACAATTCGCTTTTTCATTTCACCAACCGCTTTATTGGTAAAGGTGATAGCTAATATTTGTTTATAATAATCTGTGGAATCTACAAGGAGTATTTTTTTTAAATACTCTTTCACGAGTGTAAAGGTTTTCCCACTCCCTGCTGAGGCGTCGTATATATTTAAGCTAGGCGTTGTTGCGTTCACGTATAAATGTTTTTACTAAAATACAATTTCTAATTGTAAATAATATAGGAATAGAGTTTACCTACTGTAGTATTGAGTAATCTTATAAGAACTATAACATAAAAATATTTATTAATGACTATATTTGGGAATAGAAATACAGAGAGAAAAATAAATTATTAATTTAAAGTAAACATTTTTTATTATGTCATTTGAATTACCAAAATTACCTTATGGGTACGACGCACTTACCCCACATATCGATGCGAAAACTATGGAAATTCACCATACTAAGCACCATGCTGGGTACACTAACAACCTAAACGCTGCAATTAAAGGCACTGATTTAGAAGGAAAGTCTATAGAAGATATCCTTAAAAATTTAGATATGGACAATAAAGCAGTTCGTAATAACGGTGGTGGATATTACAACCACAAGCTGTTTTGGGAAATAATGTCCAAAGATGGTGGTGGAGAGCCAACTGGAGCTGTAGCTGAAGCTATTAATGCAAAGTTCGGAAGCTTCGAAAAATTTAAAGAAGCATTTTCTACTGCAGCTAAAACACAATTCGGATCTGGATGGGCATGGTTATGTGTTCATAAAGGTGGAAAAGTAGAGGTATGTGCTACTCCAAACCAAGATAACTCACTAATGCCAGGTGTAGGTTGTGGTGGTACACCAATCTTAGGATTGGATGTTTGGGAGCATGCATATTACCTAAACTACCAAAATAGAAGACCAGATTACGTTGAGGCATTCTTTAATGTAATTAACTGGGATGAGGTAAATAAGCGTTACGAGGCAAATAAATAATATATTACCATATCATCATATTAAAAATCAGCGTAGCAAAATTCAATTTTGCTACGCTGATTTTATTTTATGCTTTTGTGCCGTAATAGTTTTCGTAAAAGTTCACAAATGCTTGGTTAGCCATGCGGAATCCACCAGG
>DATGSX010000162.1:0-2124 GCA_035302145.1 Flavobacteriaceae bacterium
TATCTAGCATATAGGATGCAGTTACACTTTGTATTGGCACTAGGTTGCGCTGCACATCGAAAGCTAGTTTTTCATTCTCCAGCTTTCTATACACCTCCAATAAGACATTGCTTTTTTCTTTACCTCGCAAAATACTTACCAGAGAATCTCTATCTATGTTTTGGTCATGTAGTTTCCTACCATCTGCAGATAAGATACGGTCGCCATTGATTATTCCAGCTTTTTCTGCAGGTCCATTTGGCAACACCTCGGTTACAGCAATAGTATCTTTGTAGGTGTAAAATCGAATGCCAATTCCATAGAAAGACCCATGTATCTCATCGGAAGCTTCCAAATAATTATCTGCTGTGATATACGTAGAGTGCGGATCTAAAGCACTTAGAATAGATTGCACCGTTAAGTCGACAATGCTATCGGTGTTAACGCCCTCTAAATACTCTCTATCTAATATATCGAGAAGTCGGAATAACTTTTGATGCTTCGTAGTGCTTTTTTCTGAATCATTAGGAAAGTTAAGACGTGCTCCTATTATCACTCCCAATACTACTGCGAGCGATATAAAAATAGGAAAAAGTATGGTACGTCTATTCATCTATAGTCCTAAGTCTTCAATGTGTGTTATGCTAACTCCAGCCTTTTTTAAAAAGTCTAACCCCGATTCATCCTTGTAATGATCATTATACACCACCCGTTTTATTCCTGCTTGATGAATGAGTTTACTGCACTCCTTACATGGCGACATGGTGATATATAACGTAGAGCCCTCGGCAGAATTGGTAGAAGAAGCTACTTTTAAAATAGCATTTGCCTCGGCATGCAGCACATACCACTTGGTAATGCCATCTTCATCTTCACAAATATTTTCAAAACCTGTAGGTGTACCGTTGTAGCCATCGCTTATAATCATCTTGTCCTTTACGATGAGCGCACCTACTTGTTTACGCTTACAATAAGACAACTTACTCCATTCTTTCGCCATCCTTAAATAAGCAACATCATATTGCAATTGCTTCTTTGAATCTTTTGTGTATTGCATTTTAAATTTTGTTTACAAATCTGCTAACACTACAAATATAAGCAAGTTAGGGAACTAAGTGATTTAGTAGTAGAAATAACTGACTCCTTTTATTTTACCAATAGTTTGAAGCAATACTATAAAGCTTAGTTTATTTAGCACATAAGCTTCTAAAAAGAAAAAAGTGTGCTTTACAACTAACTTGTACAGCCATCGTACAAATTAAAAGCAAAACACACTTAAGTTATAGTCACCAACACTTTTATGTATTGATTCTGGTACCTCGGGTGGGAATCGAACCCACACTTTCGTGAGAAAATTGGATTTTGAATCCAACGCGTCTACCAATTCCGCCACCGAGGCCTAATTTAGGTGTGCCAAAAGTAGATAAATTTTTTAAGCTACAAGTGTTTTTAAGGAAAAATTAGTTAAGAATTTTATAGAGATTTTTAACTGCAAATACCAAGACGTTTTAAAGTAAATATACATGAACTAAATATAAAATTACCCAGTATGTTTAACAAAACAAATATCCTTTTCTAAATAAAATGAGATAATTAATATTATTTAGATTGACACTTATCATGTTCACTTCAATATAAAAGTCTTACTTTTACGTATACTTTAAAAATACCACCTATGCAAACCATCTTAATTCCGACTGATTTTTCTGATAATTCCTTGAATGCTTTAAAATACGCTGTAGAGATTTACAAGGCTTCTCCGGTAAGGATATATATCCTTCATGCTTATGCAGACGAAGTATATGCGACGATGAACGAAAGTATGGAAGAAGATGAGTTTGTGACTATTAGCGACCGGATCCATAAGGAATCAAAAAAATCGCTTGCAGCGTTTAAAAACAAAATAAGTGCTTTTACTAATAACCCAGAGCATAGCTTTGAAACTATATCCGATTTTGGTCAACTAGTCGATTCGGTAAACGAACTGGTGAATCGGAAAAACATCGATTTGGTAGTGATGGGTACTAAAGGGGAATCCGAAGACAAAGACATCACTTTTGGAAGCAACACGCTTCAGGTAATAAAATATGTAAACTGTCCTGTTCTAGCGGTTCCTTCCGAATATAATAATGCGGCACCACAAAA
>DATGSX010000163.1:0-2497 GCA_035302145.1 Flavobacteriaceae bacterium
TTCTGATGAGTCGTAAATTTTCTCCAATCGTTTACTAGCACCTGTAAAACTAGCAATAGCTTCATAAAAATCGATTTCATCGACTCCCATAAGCTGACAAATCCATCGAGCGCCTTCTAAGTTTTGCAAGTTATGTTTCCCGAATATTTCCATAGGCATTAATCCTTCTGGTGTATCTAGAAGTGTCTGACCATCTTTTATTTCATGCTCAGGTGTTCTATAAGGGTACTTCTTTATGGTATTTTCACTAGCCAATACCGTTTTTGATAACACCTCATCTTCAGCGTTATAAATGACTGATCCTCCAGAAGTTATTTTATCTAAAAAGATTTTAAATTGTTCTACATACTTCTCAAAAGTAGGAAACACATTCACATGATCCCAAGCAATTCCACTTAACAACGCAATATTTGGTTTATATATATGGAACTTAGGGTTTCTATCTAGAGCAGAGGAAAGATACTCATCTCCTTCCAGAACAATAAAATCATTTGAATCGGTTAAATGCACCATGGTGTCGAAACCATCTAGCTGTGCACCTACCATGTAATCTACCTCTTTATCCCAGTAGCGCATTACGTGTAATATCATAGAAGTGATACTGGTTTTTCCATGAGATCCACCAATAACTACGCGAGTTTTATCCTTTGCATGTTCGTATAAAAACTCTGGATAAGAAACCACTTTCAATCCTAATTCTTTTGCTTTTAAAAGCTCTGGATTATCCGCTTTAGCGTGCATGCCAAGAATTACCATATCCAAATCTTCTGTAATGCGATCTGGATTCCATCCTATAGTTTTCGGCAATAAACCAGCTTGTTTTAATCGCGATTTCGAAGGTTCAAAAATAACATCGTCGCTTCCAGTTACTTGACTTCCATTTTCATTTAAGGCCAAAGCTAAGTTATGCATGGCACTACCACCTATAGCAATAAAGTGTACTCGCATGTAATTTTGGGTTTATTTAATTTAGCTTCAAAGATAAGGCAAATAAGGCGCTATGAAAACAAGTTGCTTGAAAAAGCATGTCTAAGAGGTTTTTTCTGAGTTTTCCTTTTGCTTAAATAGTAGGGATGCAATAACAGATAGCCCTAGTAAGCTGCCAATTACTATTAATGAAAAACCAGATTCTATTTCAATAATTGGACTAAATATCATTTTAACACCTATAAAACCAAGCACCAGTGCCAATCCATAGTTTAAGAAATGAAATAAATGCATGAAGTTTGCCAGAACAAAATATAAAGATCTTAAGCCCAAGATTGCAAAAATGTTAGAAGAATACAATATGAAGGGCGCATCGGTAATTGCAAAAATGGCTGGGATAGAGTCTATTGCAAAAAGTAAATCGGTAAATTCTATAATTCCAACTACTAAAAGTAATTGAGTGCCATAGCGAACGCCATTTTTTACGGTAAAAAACTTTCCTTCATCATATTCTGGATAAATACGAAATAGTTTATTCATAATTTTCGCTCCTATTCCGGTGGATACAGACTCTTCTCTTTTTTCATCAGATACATCGGAAGCAAAAGCAGATTTCCATGCAGCCACCAGCAATCCTAATCCAAAAACAGTCATTACAGCGTTTATTTCTATAGGCTCAGATAATAATCCATTAAAAGTTGTTGGTGGCAAATAGGTTAGCTTAATAAGTTTTACGCCTGCAAAGATGAATATTGCACGCATAATAATGGCTCCTATAATTCCCCAGAACAACACTTTATGTTGATGTATCTTTGGGACTTTAAATATTTGAAATACAAGAATAAATACAAATAAGTTATCTACCGACAATGCTTTCTCTATCCAATAAGCTGATTGAAAATCGGCAAACTCATTAAATCCATAAAAATACCAAATGCCTCCACTAAAAAGCATTGCAAGACCAATCCAAGTTAAAGACCAAACAATAGCTTCCTTATTACTAATTTCGTGAGAATCTTTATTAAAAACTCCTAAGTCTAAAACCAACATCCCTATAATAATAATAACAAAAACTGCAATTGTCAATGGGTGTTGAAAATAATCGGGATGCGTTATGGATAAACTAAACATAGGTGGGCTTGATAGGATTAATAGAAATAATTAGGTAAGTACTTATTTCTTATTTGGTGGAAAATTTCGAAGTAATTTAGAAACATTTCTTAAATATTGTGCATCTCTTCTGGCTACGGTACCTCCTTCAATTATATCAGCATTCATGGCACCTTGCCAAATCAACTTATCGGCCTTCTTATCAACAATATCAAAGGTAATATGCTGAATTTTTGTATTACTACGAATAGGTACTCTTGTATTTAAGCTTATTCCAGACCTTCTTCCTATTCTGCTACCCACTCCTACTCCAATAGAACTGTAGGAAGGCTTTCTAGTTTGCTTAGTGTAGTAGTTTATAAGTATATCTGGGTTGCTACTTTTTACAAAACCTTTTTCTCTTAACACCTTATCTACGGCGCGACGCATCCTAGCATCATTAAGTTCATTTAAGCCCGAT
>DATGSX010000164.1:0-3041 GCA_035302145.1 Flavobacteriaceae bacterium
TCAAGAAGACGAAGCTCAGAAAGCCAATGAAGAGGGTTATTCTATACACAAACCCGCCAAACCTTTCTATACTGTTGCCGAAGCCGAAACAACACTTCGTTTTTTTCACGTAGAGGAAAAAGATAAATGGATAGAACTTTCTGAAAATATAAAATATCGTTTTCGATATAATGGACATATTCTTGGAGCAACTTTTATAGAACTAAATATTTTTGGGAAACTATTTGTGTTTTCTGGTGATATAGGTCGTGAAAAGGATCTTTTATTATATCCGCCCGAAAGACCAAAATATGCCGATTACCTTTTTATGGAAAGTACCTATGGGAATAAATTACATCCTGAAGAAAGCGTTTCGGATACGTTAGTAAAACTCATTAAAAATACCATTCATGAAAGAGGAAATTTGATTATCCCATCCTTCGCAGTCGAACGTTTGCAAACACTGATGTTCCTTTTATGGAAATTGAATAAGGAAAATCGAATTTTTAATATACCGATTTTTGTCGATAGCCCTATGGGCAACAATGTTCTATCTGTTTTTAATAGCTTTCCAGAATGGCATAAAATATCAGGGAAAGAATTCGGTGCAATGCAAAATCAGATGAATATTATTACCTCATACAAAGAAACATGGGAAACGATAGATGATTCTAGACCAAAAGTGGTTATCGCTGGAAGTGGGATGATTACTGGAGGAAGGGTATTAACTTACCTGAGCCAATTGATCGATAAGCCAAGCACAACGGTTCTAATGGTAGGTTTTCAGGCAGAAGGTACTCGTGGACGTCAGCTGTTGGAAGGTGCAAATGAAATAAAGTTTTTTGGGAAATATCATCCAGTAAGAGCAGAAATACATCATATAGAAAGTTTGTCAGCACATGCCGATCAGCAAGGACTTCTAGACTGGACCTCCAAAATAGAAAACACGCCAGAAGAAGTTTTCTTGATTCATGGAGAAGCTACCGCACAAGATGTGTTGCGTGTAAAGCTAAAGGATGTCTATGGTTGGAACGTAAGTATTCCAAAACTTTATGATGTAAAAGAGATACGCATTTAAACGAAAAGCTATTACGCAGAGATTTTTTATGGAGTTTGTTTGGGAAGAGGTTTCCCGCAGATTTCGCAGATTCTCGCAGATTTTTTTATTCTTTTGCGGGTCTTTGCTTTTTCGCGAATCTTTATGGCACAGCTATAGGCTATTACCCAGAGAGCGCTGAGTTTTCGCTAAGTTTTGCAGAGATGTTTTTCGAGTGGGCGACTTGGTGGCTGGGCGAGTGGGCGGTTTTACACCTAGCAACTAGAAACTAGAAATTAACAAAAGTTATTTCGTTGATTCTCGTATATTTATTTTCATCTATTTTATTATGTTACGCTAAAAAATCCTTTGCGAACCTTTGCTTCTTTGCGATCCTTTGCGGCACAACCTTACCACAAACAACTAAGTCGTAAAAAAGCTATCCCGCCAAACAGTTGACTGAATCTTAAATAATAAGTTCCAGTTTTATTTAGCGGGATATATATTCTTAGTTAACAGATGGTTGTTTTTACTTAGATCGCAGTATAACCTCCATCGATAACCAGTTCGCTTCCAGTAGTAAACTTAGACTCGTCAGATACTAGGTACAGTATTCCATAGGCAATATCTTTTGCTTCACCAATATGTCCTATCGGATGTAAACTATCTAAATGCTTACGGAAACTAGGGTCGTCTTTGCCTAGCTCTTCTACTAGTGGTGTCCAAATAAAGCCTGGATGTACAGAGTTCACCCTGATTTTATCTTTTGCATATTGCAAAGCATCGGTTTTCGACATTACTCTAACCGCTCCTTTGGAAGCATGGTAAGGCGGTAAGTCTGCTGCACCAACGATTCCATAGATAGAAGAAATATTGACAATACTTCCACCACCTGATTTTCTCATATGGGGAACGGCATGTTTGGTACAAAAGAAAACCCCTTTCACATTGATGTCCATGACAAGATCCCATTCCTTTTCGGTTACTTCTTCTGAGGGTTTATCTGCTCCGGCAATTCCCGCATTATTTACCGTTGCATCTAGCCTACCAAACTCTTTGACTACTTCACCATAGACTCTTTCTACTTCTTTTTCTTTAGCTACATTAAGGTGCCAGTACTTGGCCTTTCCACCTGATTTATTAATTTCTTCAACCAAGGCTTTACCTTCCTTGTCGAGAATGTCGGTCACCGCAACTTTTGCTCCGTGCTTAGCCAATAAAATACTCGTTTCGCGACCAATGCCCAATGCACCACCCGTTACTATTACAACTTTGTTTTCTGCTCTTTTCATACTATATATTTTAATAATTAATACAATCTTTATAAAAACACTAATGACAGGTAAAGCTATTTCATAGAGGCACGCAGAGATTATTTTTTTTTTATGTTATAACGCAACGCAGATAAAAAACTTTGCGAGTCTTTAAGGTATAGTCATTCCACAATCAAAAGCTATTCCCCAAAGAGAATTAAGATTCCATCAAGTTATGTCGAGGAAAATAATACTTTGCAGTGCCTCCTTTTCACAAACTGTTTATACTTATCTGCTTATTTCATTGTACTCTATAATCTAAAGTATTGCATTAGCTTTACAGTGTTTTCTTATATTTTAAAGATACAGATTTTTAGACAATAAGCATGAGTAATTACCATCATATATCTGTAGTTTAGGGAAGTTGTGATTCCATATATAAGATGGTTTTACAATTGTTTGGCAAAGTGAAAAAATGAGGGGGTATTGTAATTATATAAAACGATTATTGTTATTATTTCTTCGGATTACTTCCCATTTTACTTTTAAAAGCATGAGCTAGAATTAAACCAAGAATTCCACCTAGAATGGAAACAAGCAGATTGATACTAAATAACAAAAGATTGGTGTCGCCCGATGCCATAATTGCTTTTGGTCCAAAACCCAATCTTCCAAATATTTTGATGAAAAGGATACTGCCAAATATTCCTGAGATAGTATTCCCTGTGAGTCCAAAAGAATATTTTTTCTTAAAGGCTCCAAATATGTTGGCG
>DATGSX010000165.1:0-2467 GCA_035302145.1 Flavobacteriaceae bacterium
TAACGATGCTCCCTAGTTTTGGACTTCCAGTAAAGAAAATAAAATCGAATTTCTTTTGAAATAAAATAGTGTTGGTTTCTTTACCACCCTGAACTACTGTAATATAGTCTGAGGCAAAACATTCGGCTATCATTTCTTCTATCACCTTAGCTGAGTTTGGCGCATGTGGTGAAGGTTTAAGTATGGCACAACATCCGGCTGATATGGCTCCAACTAATGGATTGATTAATAGTTGAAAAGGATAATTCCATGGCGACACAATCAATGCTACACCTAATGGTTCATAGTGCACACTGCTTTTAGAAGGTTGCAAATGTAATGGTGTGGGCACTTTTTCTGGCTTCATCCATTGTTTTAAACTCCTTCTATGGAATTTTATTTCATTGAGTACCATGCTTATCTCGGTTAAATAAGCTTCCTCGGGAGATTTACGTAGGTCTTTCCAAAGTGCATCAGTAATTCTTTCTTCGTAATCTAAAATAACGTCTTTTAGCTTTTTTAACTGTTGCATTCTAAAAGTCTTTGACTTTGTTTGATGGGAATTAAAAAAAGTACGCTGGGCAATAAGATGTTGGTCAATAGCAGATTCAGAAGATTCGTTCATGGCGTTTACAGTCAGGCGTTAATACATGGTTTAGTATTTAAACATAGTTAATTTTCCTGGGTTTATGGATATAGGAGCTTTCAAAAATAGTTTCTAATTAATTTATATTATCGAGAAGGAATTGTTAAGAAGGAAGATTTGATTAGAAGTTTTTTATATTTGCACGATTAATACGTTGCTATACAAAAAGAAACTGGAGACGATTAGTTTCTAGTTTTAGCTGATTATATGGAGTAGAATTTTTATCAGCTTATGAAATATAATCCTCTAAAAAGTATAAAACTTAGCATCGCAATTTTAACTATAAAACAGCCTCACTAAATGTATAAATTAAAAATTGTAGCTATATCTTTTGTCACTCATAATGTAAAACGTTTTGTGTTAGAAAAACCAAAAGATTTTTTACAATATAGTCCAGGTCAATCGGTAAGGATTTCTATCGATAAACCTGGATGGGAAAATGAAAAACGTCCGTTTACTTTTACGTCATTAACCGAATGGGACTACTTGGAGCTTATTATCAAAATTTACGATGAACGGAAGGGCGTTACTGCCGAGATAGGTAAAATGAAGGTTGGAGATCACTTTATTATGCACAAGATTTATGATGTTATAGAATATAAAGGACCAGGAATTTTTATAGCAGGAGGAACTGGGATAACGCCTTTCATTCCAATTTTTAGGGCGTTATATTTATCTAAAAACCTACGGAATGTTGCGCTGTTGTATTCCAACAAAACAAGAGATGATATAATTTTAGGAGAAGAACTATTTCAAATGCTAGGCTCGGCTTTTATGAATGTATTTACCAGAGAAGGGGTTATAGGATTCAGAGAACGCAAAATTGATAGAAAGTTTTTGATAGATAATATAGGGTCTTTCAATCATAGATTTTACGTGTGCGGACCGAGAAGCTTCACAAAAGATATTTCCGATGCACTTATTAGTCTTGGTGCAAAACCAAATTCGGTAACTATCTATTGATAGTCTTGGAAGAGGAGCAACTAAACTAAAATAGACTTTTAAATACTTATGGAAGATTTTTTTCTCAATAATTTTGGTGTTACTCCAGAAACGATGAATTACATCATCCTGCCACTACTTATATTTTTTGCTAGAGTAGGCGATGTGACAATTTCTACTATTCGTATCATTTTTGTAATGAGTGGAAATCGCATTATAGCACCCATCCTTGGCTTCTTTGAGGCTTTTATTTGGTTACTGGCCATTGGACAGATTTTTAGCAATATTGATAATATATGGTCTTATGTGGCGTATGCAAGTGGATTTGCAATGGGAACTTTTGTCGGGATAACCATCGAAGAAAAATTGGCTTATGGAAGAGTGGTGTTGCGATTGTTTGCTCAAAATAATGTAGATGAATTAATTGGCTATTTAGAAGAAAACGAATACCGCTACTCTATGCTTGATGCTGCTGGTAGAAAAGGAAAAGTGAACATTTTATTTATGGTGGTTAGACGAGATAACTTAAAGAAACTTTTAGCCAGTATAGATAAATTTCATCCAAAGGCGTTTTACACTATAGAAGGAGTAAAACAAGTTAGCGAAGAAATGCATGCAAAAGCTGATACTAGAAGAAGTCGTTTCCGTAAATTACAGACAAAACGCAAATAATCACGTTATAAAAAAATTGCAAAAGATTATATAATCAGTAAACAGTTTATGATAATTGACAAAAAGCTACAATTAGGTGCATTAGCAGCATGGAAAGCAGGCTTGGCAATACTAGATATCTACGAAAGTGATTTTGAAGTGGCTTATAAAGACGATGCCTCACCAATTACTGAAGCCGACCAGCGAGCCGACAAGGCCATTAGAAGTGTGCTTAAAGCTGATAGAGCA
>DATGSX010000166.1:0-9839 GCA_035302145.1 Flavobacteriaceae bacterium
GTTGCATTTGGAATGATTGGGTCTTCACTCTCGGGCGTTACTTTCATGTCGGTTCCAGGATGGGTTCAAGATTCACAGTTTACCTATATGCAAGTGGTTTCGGGTTATTTCTTCGGATACCTAGTCATAACTTACGTCTTACTTCCTTTATATTATAGACTTAATGTCACCACTATTTATGAATATCTAGAACAACGTTTTGGCAGAGTGAGTCATAAAACAGGAGCTATTTTCTTTTTCATTTCCCGTATGCTCGGATCTGCTTTTCGATTATTTTTAGTTGCTGCAGTGTTACAAGCTTACGTATTCGACACTTGGAACGTTCCATTTGTGGTAACAGTTTGTATTTCTGTATTATTAATTTGGTTGTACACAGCTCGTGGTGGGATTAAAACCATCGTTTGGACCGACACTTTTCAAACTTTATTTATGCTGAGTGCGGTTGGGATTGCCATATATATCATGCTTCAAAATTTAGATTGGTCTATGATGGAATTCCTTCGATCTGAAGAATTTAAAACTTATTCCAATACGTTTCAATTCGAAGATAGTCTTGCAAAGGATTATTTTTGGAAATCTTTCTTTGGTGGGATGTTTATCACGATTTGTATGACAGGATTAGATCAGGATATGATGCAAAAAAGTTTGACCTGTAAAAACCTAAAAGATGCACAGAAAAACGTGATGTCCTACAGCATGGTTTTCGTTCCAGTTAACCTATTGTTCTTAGGTCTAGGTGCTTTACTTTTTATTTATGCTAATAAAACAGGAATGGTAGTTCCAGAAAAAACGGATTTACTTTTTCCTGAAATCGCTATAAATTCTGGACTAAGTACAAGCTTAGCTGTGTTGTTTCTACTAGGACTTATCGCTGCTGCCTATTCTAGCGCCGATGGAGCGTTAACTGCATTGACTACTAGTTTCTGTATTGACTTTTTGGACTTTAAAACTAAGTCTGAAAAGATGCAAAAGAAAGTCCGAAAGCAAGTCCACATAGGAATGAGTGTTGCTTTGGCAGTGATTATTATAATTTTTAATTACCTGCTTGACAGCAGTGTAATCGACACGTTATTAAAAGCAGCAGCCTATACGTATGGACCACTGCTTGGACTTTTTGCTTTTGGTATTTTTACAAAGTGGCGAGTAAAGGATAAATGGGTATTACTTGTTTCTATTATATCTGTAGGAATCACTGCCTTATTAGACTTTATCCCACCAGAATATCTTGGTGGATACCAGTTTAACTACGAGTTACTAGTAGTAAATGGTGCCCTTACCTTTTTAGGTTTAATACTGATTCGTATTAAGCAAGACTAAAGTACATGCTTCTTCATATTCAATATTTGCTTTATCTAATTTAGCTTGTAAGTCAGGATTCTCAGTGCCAGGATTAAACAAAACGCGCTTTGGTTTTAGGCTCAAAATATAGTCGTAATACGCCTCTTGGTTTTTTGGATTTAAATACAATGTTACCGTATCTACATCCTTAAAAGGCACTTGTTCTACCTCGAACTCCACGCCCGCTACCTCACCCTCTTTTCGTCCAATAGCCACTACTGGATGATTATGTTTTGTAAGACTGTTTATTGCCATGTTTGCATAGCGCTCTGGATTGGTACTTGCACCTATTACTAATGTTTTTTTCTTTGACATATTTTTTTCGATTTAATAGAGTTGTAATACTAACTTCAATAAATAGAGTCGAAGATTCACACTCTTACTTACAAAATATACAAGATTATGAAGGGATCAAAAAGTAAATTCGAGTTTATGTTTTGCTAAACAAATTAGTAAAACTTATCTTGCATACTCAATGCCTTGCTAGTTTTTAACTTTCATTCTTTGCAGATGCAAAACTTCATCAACATATCGGAATTGCTAACTGCTCTAAATAGAGAGAAGGAACTCTTATCGGAGATGTTCGGGAAGCGAAAATCCATCGATTACAAATATTCCGATGCTATAGAACTTGTTGACTTTGATGAGAATCGATTGGAATTTTTGATTCAAAAAGAAGTTATCAGAGAAAACAATGAACTTTTGGAGTTAAGCGATACGTATCTGGAATTCTTTGAGCAGATATTGGGCGTTAATGAAGAAATAAACGCAGCTTATATCGACGAAAGTATTCAGAAGATAAAAGAGAATATCGATTATTTTTTAAACGAAAACAATCCTGCTCGAAAGCACGCCTACCTTATGGTGATTAAAAACACTTTTAGAAAAATTGGAAAAATCACCTATCGCAGTGTTATTGATTTACGACGAAATGTTGAAAATACTTTTAAAAACGAGCCTAACTATAAAAACAAACAGCTTAAGCTCAAAAATTTAGATGAGAAAAGAGCGTTGATCAAATCTTTGATTCATCAGACTTTGGTTCTCACCGATAATGATGAACGCACTTTCTACAACCGTGCGTCAGACAGTGAGTTGAAATTGATTATCGTCGATTTAAAAATCCAGCTAAACGAATGTTCGCATAACCTGATTGAAATCGAACGGCAGATTATAGATTATTTAAATCAAATTGACTTACAAGGAGCGTTTTTGGAAAAGCTTCGCAAAATAAAATATCTCAAAGACCACTTTACTTTAGAAGCGGAAACTAATATTAGGCAAGTTCTGAGTCAACGAAACCATGTGTTATTTGAAAAACGCATTGCGGAACCTTTGCCCCTATCCTTAGATTTTTTACGCAATGACGATACTGCGTTCGAAAGCATTAAGCGCATTGCAGAAAAACACAAGAATCGTTTAAAAGAACAACCAGTCCTGGCCGATCAGATCTCCAATGAATCCCTTGAAAATGAAGTAGAAGAAGAAATCATGGTCGATTTTGAAGCTATAAAAAATTATTTTATTGCTACAAGTCAGGATTTATTTCAATTTCTGATGAATTACGATTTCTTAACTCCCATGAGTTTTGACGACCGAGTAACCATCTATTGCCAAATGGCATCGCAATACGAACAGGATTTTGAAATAACAGAAGAGTTTGCAGTGGAAGACACTATTGAATACGCTATAATTTATCCGAAATAAAAAGGAAAATGACAAAATACGTTGCTGACATATTTGAAATTTTAAGACGTGGTCAATTTATTTGTGACAACAGTCCAAATCAAGAGATGCAAACGCTGTATAATATCATGGAGGATAAAAACACCTTCGAGGACCTCTACGATTATTTTAAGCAAATAAATTATATTTTAGAGCATGGAAATGGATATTTCTATTTTAGCCGGAAAGAAAAAAACACCGATCTAGATAGAAAGTTAAACAAAGCTTTTGAATGGATTGATTGGTTAGATTTCTTAAAATCCTATGATAATACATTTGATGTTGGATTCCGATTTACTCCAGCTGATATTGCAAGTCAGCTAAAAAACAATGCCGATTTAAAGAACAAGTTAGAAAACCTAAAAAACATCCGTGGAAACAAAAGAAGTCATGATGAGCGAATCAGAAAAATAATTGATAAGCTAGAAAAAGAGAATTTTATCGCGTTGGAAGAGGAGATTTCTGAAACCTATAAAGTGTTGAATTCCTTCCACTATTTAAAGGATTTAGTTTCCATAATTAATATTTCAGAAGAGATAGACAATGAGATACCTGAATAAAATAGTGTTTATAAACAGTGCGTCTGTGCAATATGCTGAAATGGAATTGGACGGGAATGTGCACTTAACAGGAACGCAAGGTGTGGGGAAAAGCACTTTGTTACGTGCCATTCTGTTTTTCTATAATGCCGATAAAATAAAGCTTGGCATCCCAAGAGAAAAACAGAGTTTTGACGAATATTACTTCCCATATCAGAACTCCTACATTCTTTATGAAGTAGTTAAAGAAGAAGTTCCCTATTGTGTTCTGGCTTATAAGGTAAACGGAAAAACAGCTTTTCGCTTTATTGACTCTGCATATAAAAGAGAGTTGTTTATAGATCAAGACAATCGCGCATTTCAGAGCTGGGATTACATCCGAAATGCCTTAGGAAGAGACATTTATTATACGCCAATCATTTCCAGATATAACGAGTTTCGTCAAATAATCTACGGAGATAATAAAGGGCTTAAACCTGAGTATAGGAAATATGCGCTATTGGAAAGCAAGCAATATCAAAACATTCCGCTTACCATTCAAAATGTGTTTCTAAATGCCAATCTGGAGGCGAAGTTTATTAAAGACACCATCATCAAATCTTTAAATGAAAAAGAGTTTGAAATTGATTTAGAAAATTATTTAAGAAATCATTTGCGTGGCTTCGAATCCGAGATTAACGACATCACCATTTGGTTTAAAAAGAATAGAAATGGTCAGGTTATTATTCGAAATAAAGCGGACAACATTATTGATTTGTATCGGAAAATCAATTATCTCGTTCGAGAGAAACAAACGCTAGCATCAGCATTAGCCGGAAGAGCGAATTATATAGAACAAGAAAAGCCAAAATTAAGCGCTACCCATAGACGTGAGGAGTTGAATCTTGACAAATTAAATAAAGAACGAAATCATTTAAAGAAGCTACATTTAAATAGAGAGCAGAAACTAATTTCAGATATAAATCTTATAAGGGAAAGGCTTCGAGAAGCTAAAGAGAAGCAAGATGAATATACCATAAAAAACATTGAAGTAATTGCAGAGCGAGTTGCGAGAAAATCAAATTGGACCACTAGGAAGAGTCTTTTGGAAGAAGAAAAAACTACGCTCACTATAGCTTTTGCTGATATTAATGAGAAGTTTAAAAGTTTACTACAGCAAGTCAACAATAAGCTGGGAGGACTTAAAAATGAAAAGGACGCTGAACTAAATAAACTGGAAAGGAGACTTGCCACTGATAAAGATATTCTAATCAAATCCTATCAGCATGCCATAGAACAAATAGAAAAAGACCAAAAAGGACAACTTGAGAAATGGGAGAGTGAAAAGGAAACAATAACACGTCAAGAAAACCAGTTGCATACTGAAAATGCCACGTTAAAATACAAGCGTTATTTTGAAGAGGAAATAATGCAATCCCAGAAGGAGAAAGATGCATTGCAACAAAACATTTCTAAATGGGAAAATGAGATTGAAAAATCCAAAGACAAGAAGTCTATTCTTCGCAAAGAAGGAGAATTGGAAATAGATAAGCTCTATCAAGAAAATGAAGCGAAAAGACAAGAGATTGTAAAGGATCAAGAGAAGTACGTTTCGGAAATACAGGAAATTCAGCATAAGATAAAACAAAGTGAATCTTCACTTTATGGCTGGTTGCACAAGAACGTTCCTAACTGGGAACAGACAATTGGGAAAGTAATCGACGAAGAAGAGGTGTTGTTTCATTCAGATCTCAACCCGAGTTTAGTAAAAGAGAATAGCAGTAGTTTCTTTGGAGTAGACCTTAATCTAAAAGCTTTAAAAAGCCGAGTGAAATCGGTTGAAGAATATCAAGAAAACATTAAAGATTTAGAGAATAAATTAGAAAAATTAAGAAGAAAACTAAGTCAACTGGACGAACAGCAGAGCAAGGTTTTGTCACGGATTACGAAACGAATAAATAAAAATCTTGGAAATTTAGACGATGTTATTTCAGAAAATGAATATTGGGTTTCTAGAGATACAAATCGGCTAAAAGAAAATAAACTGGCTTTGGATTCGTGGGAGAAAAAAGCTAGCGAAGAAAAAGAAAACAAGCTTAAGGAAATAGAAGAAAGCCTGGATAAAATAGCTTCTAAAAAACTGAAGGTAAACGAAGAGTTAGAGCGTATTAAAAGAAGTATCCAACGTCAGATAAGTCTTAAAAATACTGAGCGAGATAAGAAGATAGGTGAATTAGAAACAGAGAAGGAAAAGCAAGAGCAAAAACTACGGGTATCATTTGAAGAAGAAAAGACAGTAGCCGAAAATCGCATGGAAGACCTAAAAAGTCAACAAAGCGATGCACTGGCAGAGAAAGGGGCGGATACCAAAAGAATTCAGGAGATAGACTCCGAATTAGCAGAGATGCAAAAAGAACTAGATTTTATAGTCGAAAATGAAGCCTTGGTCATCGAATACAACAAAGATAAAAGAGAGGTTTTTGATAAAGTGCCAGAATGGAAAGCAGAAAGGAAACAAAAAGAAAGTGAAAGAGATACCATTACGGAAGTGCACCGAAAAGAACAGCAAAAAGCAGATAAGAAGTATGCGGAGCAAAATGAGTTGGTAAAAAGCATCACTAAACAATTAGAGGCTTATACTAAGGATGAAGAAGAATTGGATGAATTTAAAAAATCGCAAATTTACTCAGCTATAGAAGCGTTTTTTGTGGCGCAAGAAACTATCGATAACTCAATGGAATCAGCTGTCAAGCTTCTCAAAGATATAACAGACAAATACTATGAGAAAATTAAAACATTGGACAGTCTAAAGACTGCTATCAATGATTTTACTGGGAATTTCAGTGAAGATAATGTCTTCCGATTTAAGATTAATCTAAATACAGAAAAGGACTACTTAAACTTTGCTGTAGATTTAAAAGAATTTATCGAAGCAGATAAAATCAAGGAGTATGAGGTGCGCGTGAACGAACGCTTTGCTCATATCATCCAACTTATCGGAAAAGAAACCAACGAGTTATTATCCAAAGAAGCTGAAATAGAAAAGGTAATAAGGAAAATAAACACCGATTTTGAAACCAAGAATTTTGTGGAAGCCATTAAGGAAATGGAAATGCGTACGCAAAAAAGTTCCAACCCTATTGTGTGTTTATTGTCAAGAATAAAAGATTTTAATGAAGAGAACAACTTGACTTTGGGAGGAATTAACCTATTCAATATCTCTGGAAATACTGCTGAAAATCAAAAAGCAGTAAATCTGCTAAAGCAATTGGTTAAAGAGTTAGAGCGATCTAAAAACAAAACGTTGAGCTTATCAGAGTCGTTTGATTTGCAGTTTAGAATTGTAGAAAACGACAACAATTCGGGCTGGGTAGAAAAACTATCTAATGTAGGTAGTGAAGGAACAGACGTGTTGGTAAAAGCGATGATCAATATCATGCTACTCAACGTATTTAAAGCAGATGCTTCCAAGAGGTTTAAGGACTTTAAACTTCATTGTATGATGGACGAAATTGGGCGATTACACCCTACCAACGTAAAAGGTATTTTGCGATTTGCCAATGAACGCGATATTTTCCTAATCAACGGGTCGCCTATCAGTCAAAGTGCGACAGACTATAAATACACCTATAAATTGAGTAAACACAAGTCGCCAACCGATGCAAAGAAATATTACACCAAAGTAAATCGTTTGGTGAAAGTTAGAACCAACGTATTGTCTAGATGAAGTTAAGTTTAAAAATCGCAAAAGCATTAGAACAACTGATCAATGGTGAAGTCTTGCCTGCAAGCAGTGCCAAGAGTAAACTAACTGAGCGATTGATAGAAGAAAATATTTTATATAGAGTTGGAAAACATCGCAGAACATTGCACTTACGTGATGAGGAAGCTTTAAAGGTTTTTTTAGCTAATCAGCTACAGATAAATAATTTACAGCAATATATTTCTGCTAAGGAGGATGAAGAAAGCACACGAGCAGAGTTTGTACGATTGACCACCGAATCTAAAGATTCAAAAGAACGTGCTTTTAAAGGTTTTTTAGTGAATAGCTATTTTCCGATAAAGGCAAAGCTAAACGGGCAAGAAATAACCATAAATCCACCATCTGGAAGTTTTGTTTTTATTTCAGATTATGAGCGTTTTGAAATTCCAGAATCCATTACTATTGTCGGCATGGAAAATGCCAGAAATTTTAGTCAAATACACAAGCAACGCTATTTATTTGAAGAAATCAATCCCCTATTTGTCTCTCGTTACCCACAAAATCAAAACCAAGATTTTATCCGATGGATACAACAAATACCCAATCCTTACTTGCATTTTGGAGATTTTGATTTAGCGGGGATTAGTATTTATTTAAACGAATATAAAAAACATCTTGGCGATAAAGCTTCGTTTTTTATTCCTGAAAACATCCAGAATACTATCAAGGATTCTGGAAACAGACAACGATATAACCTACAATTTTTAAGCTTTGATAAGGACAAAATCAATGAACTTGAATTGGTCAAGTTGTTGAACATTATTCACAAGGAAAAGAAAGGCTTAGATCAAGAGTATTTTATTAAATAAAAAACCTCCTGTATTTACACAAGAGGTTATCTATTGTTCTCCAACCAAGTTTGTTTCTTTTAAAACAAATCTGGCACCGACCAGTAACGCTCTCCAGTATCGTAATTAAAAGTCAGTATACGACTTCCTTTTGGTGCTGTTTTTATAAATTCTGCTACTGCTGCTAAAGAGGCACCAGTAGAAATTCCTGCTAGAATTCCTTCTTTCTTAGCTAATTGCTGTGTGTAGTAAAAAGCGTTTTCTTTGTTGACTTTTAAAACACCGTTCAAAACCTTTTGTTCTAACACCTTAGGAATAAATCCTGCTCCAATTCCCTGTAGTGGATGTGGACCTGCTTTTCCTCCACTTAATACTGGGGAGTCTTCTGGCTCAACAGCGTACACTTCTAACTTTGGAAACTCCGCTTTCAGCACCTGACCGACTCCTGTTATATGCCCGCCTGTTCCAACGCCCGTAATAAGGTAATCAAATCCCTTCGGGAAGTCTTTTAGAATTTCTTTTGCCGTAGTTTTTCTATGTATTTCAGGGTTCGCCATATTATTAAACTGATGAGGTACCCAAGCATTTGGCAAAGATTCTGCAAGCTCCATTGCTTTATCAACAGCACCAGCGGTTCCTAACTCCTTTGGGGTAAGTACTACCTCAGCACCATAAGCAGCCATTAGCCTTCTTCGTTCCATACTCATAGACTCTGGCATAACTAACTTAAGTGTATATCCTTTCACAGCACACACCATTGCCAAACCCACACCAGTGTTACCCGAAGTAGGTTCTATGATAATAGTTTCTTTATTTATTAGTCCGTCTTTTTCTGCAGTTTCAATCATAGACAATGCAATCCGATCCTTAATACTGCCACCAGGATTGCTTTGTTCTAGCTTCATCCAAACTTCTACAGATGAATCAAAGAGATTATTAATTTTAATCGTGGGAGTGTTCCCTATACTTTCTATTATAGATTGTTTCCTCATGTTTTTAAAATTTTGCTGAATTATCTTTTATTTTTATTTGAGCTTGATGAAAAACCATAGAGTTCGGCTCAATACTATGGGTCAACCAAACGTTTCCACCAATCACACTGTCGTGACCAATTACTGTTTCACCACCTAAAATTGTTGCGTTGGAGTAAATTACTACCCTATCTTCAATTATAGGATGACGCTGCTTATTAGCTTTTGACTTAGAAACCGACAAGGCACCCAAAGTCACTCCTTGGTACAGCTTAACATCATTGCCAATTATACAGGACTCCCCTATTACAATTCCGGTTCCGTGATCAATAAAAAACCGATTCCCTATCGTTGCGCCTGGATGAATATCTATTCCTGTTTTACTATGAGCATATTCTGTCCAAAGTCGTGGTAATAGCTTAACCCCTTGTTTTAATAGCTGATTGGCAAACCTATATACTGCAATAGCATAGAATCCTGGATAGGCTATTTTCACCTCTTTTAGACTAGTGGCTGCAGGATCGTTTTCCAAAATAGCGTTGGCATCTTCTAATAAGGCGTCGTAAATATTTGGTAAAGCTTGAGCAAACTCGTCGACTATAGCAATGGTCTTTTGTCTATCGTCCATTACCTCAAATAATATATCACAGAAATCCTCTTTTATTTCGTTTAAACGCGTCTGAATATCACTAATAGAGTGGTACTGCTTTTTCTCCAACTGAAATAAAAATCGAAA